>JAYUAV010000243.1:0-12293 GCA_043741175.1 Verrucomicrobiota bacterium | reverse complement strand
CAATCATCCCTGCATGAGCGACATCATCTACCCTCGAAGCCCACGCGAAACGATGGACGGCTGGCCGCATCTGCCACGTTACGTGGACAAGGTTCGCCTGAACCTTGCAGGAAAACTTCATGCTGATTACCAGCAGAATTACGGCACACGCGGTTTCGACAAGAGCTGGCTGGAAGCCGCTGGCGTCACACACGCTCAGATGGTCGAGGTCGTGAAACAGTCCATCACCGACGGCGAGGTGTCTGACTGGGTGAAGAAGAATGTGAAAAAGTCCGCTGCCGACAAGGCGGCGTTCCTCGCCGATATGCTGAACTATCCCGCCGCCGATGACACTGAAGGCGTGGCGCGATTGAAGATGCGTAAAGAGCAGGCGAACATTGCCCACCGCGACGACATCAAGAACTTCATGGACTACATAGACGCCGACGAGAAGCGGCTTTGAGTTTAATCGGCGCGGTGGCGATGCTCTCACGCTGCGCTTCCGTGCAAGATTTTCTCCGCAGCTTCGCGAATGGTGGTGATCAACTCTCGTGGCTTGAGAACTTTCACATTCCCTCCCCAACTCAACACCCAACGCTCAATCTCGACGAGACTCGACAACTTCAGACGTAGTTCCACGCCACCGCTCTTGAGTTCGCGCAGTTGCTGCGACTCGTGCCATTTCTTTTCACGCACATAATCCGCCACGCGCAGATCGAAGCGTAACAGGACTTCAAACTTTCCGTCACCAGAATGAACGCCAAAGCTGTCGCGCAGTCGTTTTTCCAACGAGAATTTCTGCGGACGGGCGAACGTCTTGCCGGTTTGTTTCACGGCTGAAACGCGCGCGGGCACAAAGGTGCGGATGTCTTTGCGCGCGTGATCGAATGCGAAGAGATACCACTCACCATTGATGTTCGCGAGGTGGTAGGGATCAATGAGCCGCAACTCCTTTTCACGGCTTCCAGCTTTACGGTAGGTGAGTTGCAATTGTCGGCGCGAGCCAGTCGCTTTGGCGAGTGCGTCGAAGATTTCCAGATTCAAAATCGGCTCGGCGCGCGTGCGGAAGGAAATGGTCTGCTCGATGTCGGCGAGATTCAGCGAGATGGTGTCGGGCAGGGATTGCTCAATCTTGCGGATCGCACTGAGGAGCGGCTTCTCGAATTGCGTGCCGCGATATTGCTCCAACGCTTTTTCTGCGATGACGAGCGCGACAAGTTCGCCCTCGGTGATGTGCATCGTCGGGAACGACGTGACCTCTGCCGTGTAATGATAGCCGATCCGATGCGAGTCGTACTTGATCGGCAAGTCCAACCGATCGCGCATGAATTCCAGATCGCGCTGGATGGACTTGGTGCTGACTTCGAGTTCCGCCGCGAGGATCGTGGCGTTGGGAAACTTACCGGACTGAAGCGACTGATGTATTCGCAGCATCCGCTCCAGCGGCGGACGGTGTGCGGGCATCTGTGAAACCTGGTTGGCCATGTCCAGATGAAGTAGCTGAATCAAAGGCGATGGGCAATCCAGCAATCGGTTTTTGATCGCTGCCACGAAGCGCGACCACGCGTTTGAAACCCTGCGCGCTGAGATGATCCTTGAACTTCGCGCCGATGCCCGCCGCCTGCTTCTCGTCGTAGTTGTTCACCACGACCACCACGGCAAGTTCGCGCGGCACGTTCAAGCGGGCGAGTTGCTCCGGCAATTCCGAGAGTTGATACACAGGCATGAAACCGCCTTCGCGCGTATCTGGCTTGGCGATGCTGATGGAGTCCCACGTGTAAAACCTGAGTTCGATACTGGTGTTCTTCGCTTCGCTAAAACCAGTGGTGGCGCACGATGTGGCCAGGAGAGCTACGACAGGAAGAATGATGATGGCGATGATCCGCGTGTGCGGAATCCGATTTAACAACGATGCAATACCTCTCATGCCTTTCTACATCGGCATGAGCGTGGAGAACTTAACCAATTAATTTTTAACCACGGATGGACACGGATGACCGAGACGCAAATTTCAGTTCGGGATTAAAGTGGTGATTCGCCGCTCGGTGAGTAGTGACAATGCCGCAGACCTATTTCTTATCCGTGTCCATCAATGTCCATCCGTGGTTTCAAATTCCTTATTTCAATTACCAACTACACAGAAAAAACCCGCGCGACTGTGAGCCGTGCGGGTTTCTGAAAGAATGATCGCTACAACCTCAACCTAGCCGCCGAGCTTTGCCAGCAACTCATCGTTCGTCTTGTGCTTCTTCAACGCAGCGGTGAGCGTCTCCATCGCCTCAACGGGATTCAAGTCCACCATCATGCGGCGAAGTTTGCGGAGCGGTTCGAGATTCTTCGGTGCGAAAAGTTTTTCCTCTTTGCGCGTGCCGCTCTTCGGGATGTCAATGGCCGGGAACAGGCGGCGATCCGAAAGCTTGCGATCCAGAATCAATTCCATGTTACCCGTGCCTTTGAATTCCTGGAAGATGAGTTCATCCATGCGCGAACCGGTGTCAATCAACGCCGTCGCCAAAATCGTCAGTGATCCGCCGAATTCTATCTTCCGTGCGGAAGCGAACATCTTGCGCGGGATTTCCAATGCGCGCGCATCCACACCGCCGGTCATCGTACGACCGCTCCCGCCGTGAACACTGTTGTAAGCGCGGGCCACACGGGTGAGCGAGTCCAGCAGCACAAACACGTCCTTACCGGATTCCACGATGCGACGGCAACGCTCAATCATGAAGCGCGAGAGGCGCACATGCGTTTCCAAGTCTTGATCGTTGGACGAAGCAACAACCTCGGCTTTCACCGACCGTTGGAAATCAGTGACTTCCTCTGGACGCTCATCAATCAACAACACCATCACATGCACTTCGGGATGGTTCGTGGTGATGGCGTTGGCGATCTGTTTGAGAATGGTGGTCTTGCCCGTGCGCGGTGGGGCAACGATTAATCCGCGCGTGCCTCTGCCGATGGGCGTGACGAGATCAATCACGCGTGTCTCCAGCAGATCAGGCGTGGTCTCAAGATTGTATTTCTCGATGGGATCAATGCTCGTGAGATTCTCGAATCGCACCGCTTTGGTGTAATCCTCAAACGCCATGTCGTTGACCTTGTCCACGGACTTGAGTTGCGGGCTTGTGCCACGATGTGGCGGCTGCGTCGGCCCGGCCACGAGGCTGCCCTCGCGGAGAAAATTGCGTTTAATGGTGTCTGGCGTCACGAAAATATCCGAGGGCTTGGGATGAAAATGCGCTGCTGCGGTGCGGAGAAATCCGAAACCTTTCTCGGAGATTTCCAGATGGCCGAAGCCGTAATCGCCACCCCCAGTGCTGGCGGGCGAGTTACCCGGCGCATTGCCTTGGGGATTACTCGGCGCGTTGCTGGGGGCATTGCCTGGCGCGTTACCGCGTCTTTGATTGTCGTGTCTGTTGTTACCAATGTGCTTGCTCATAACTGTCGTTGTATCGTCGAAGGTGGAAAAAGCCCCGATTAACCGGATTTGAATGTTGAATTGTTGGAAGCTGCCGGGAGAATCCGCTCAACCAAACTCAGGGAAAACACATCCTCACACAGCGATCTGACCTTCGATTCGCCTTTGTTCTATGGGCAAACCCGCGCGAACGCAACACTATTTTGGAAAATTTCCAGCACTCATTGCCACTTGAACAACAAATTGACAATCGTTTCCTGGGTTGTTTCGCGGTCAAGACAAGCGCATCCAAACGAGTGTGACTGCAACCTACCCGCCGGAATCTTGACTTGGTTGGAACGCGTCGGTACCGTCCACACATGAGTCGCCGGTTCACTTATCTCATTCTCCTCATCGCAGTCGTGACGCTGTTTCCGCTGCGTTCGCCCGCACCGTTTGTTTTTTCGCCGGGTGATGGTTGGACTTACGAACCGCTTGGCGGCAGCGGCAAATGGAGACGCGAACGCGCGAAGGATCAACTCGAAGTCGCGCAGCAGGCGTTGGACAACAAAGATTATTCCCTCGCTGCAACTGCATCCAAACATCTCCTTCGCACTTGGCCTCTTTCGGATTACGCCGCTGAAGCCCAATACATCGTGGCTCGTTGTCTCGAAGCCGATGGCAACGACGAGAAGGCGTTCGCAGAATATCAGAAGATGTTCGAGACATATCCGAAGAGCGACAAACTCAAGGATGTTTTCAAACGTCAGTACGAAATCGGCCTGCGCTATTTGGACGGTCAACGATTCAAGATTTGGGGAATCATCCCGTTCATGTCGAACATGGATAAAACAGCGGGCTTGTTTGAGACAATCGTTGCAACCGGGCCTTACAGCGATGTAGCTCCGCACGCGCAATTGCGGGCGGGTGCCGCACGCGAGAAGCAAAAGAATTATCCCGAAGCTGTGGCCGCGTACGAACGTGCGGCAGACCGTTATCACGATCAACCGATCATCGCTGCGGATGCGCTTTATCGCGCGGGTATTTCCCAACACAAGCAGGCGCAGACGGCGGAATATGATCAAGGCACGGCAGGCCAAGCCATCGCGACGTTCACGGATTTGATCACGCTGTTCCCCGGAGACAAGCGCGTCCCGGAAGCCAAGCGCATCATTGCCTCGCTCAAGAACGAACAGGCGCGAGGGAATTTCAAGATCGCGGAATTTTATGTGAGCCGGAAGCAGTGGAGTGGCGCGCTGATCTATTACAACGAAGTTTTGTTGAGCGGTATCAATTCTCCGCTGGCGACGACGGCGCGCGAGCGGATTGATCAGATCAAACAACATCTTCAGTCCACCGCGAAATAACATGCGGCTGGCTCGCAACATTCTGGCGGGAACTCTTCTGGTGGTGCTGTGCGGTTGCGCGGGCTATCGCCTCGGCCCCAGCAATGGACTTCGCGCCGGCGAGAAAACTATCCAGATCGTGCCCGCCACGAATCACACACTTGAGCCGCGCCTAGGCGATGCCGTGACGGCTGCATTGCGAAAAGAAATCCAGCGGGATGGAACATTCCGCCTCGTGACGAGCGGCACGGCGGACATCGTGGTGCAGTGTGAATTGGTTAGTTACAACCGTACCGAGGTCAGCTTCGTCCCCGGCGACATCGTGACAGCGCAAGACTATCGCGTTTCTCTGGGTGCGCGCGTCAATGCGAAGGATAATTCCACCGGCAAAACTGTTCTCGCACGGGAATTCACCGGCAACACCTTGATGCGACGTGGCAATGACTTGCCGAGCGTAGAACGTCAGACGTTGCCCATACTGGCTGCCGACCTATCGCGCCAGATCACGGCTGCGATTGCGGATGGAACGTGGTGAAGAGTTCTGAGTTCTCCGCTGTTTTCGATGAATCCCCAAACTTCTGGTAGCGAATGGGTGTCTTGCTCGCCCGGCTGAACGGGCACGGTCCTAAAAAAAGATATTGCTCTTACGGATACACGAGGCGGAAGAATACGCTGCCGTTGGCTGGACTAATCGGAATGGAGATTTGATTTGTCGCGGTTGAGCCGGGGACGGTGAACCAGTTGTAACTGATGCCGGTGGAGAGCGAGTTGGTTTGTGATTCAAGTCGCCAGCCGGTTGCGGTTGCAGGCCATGCGAGTTGTATCTGGTTGCCGTTGATCGCAGAGGTCACCTGCGGTTTCGGGCGGATCACGATGGCGAAGTTTTTTGTGTCGCTCAGGATCGGCATGCCGTTGTCCGTGACGCGCGCGGTCACCAAGTTTGTGCCCGGCAATTCGCTGCTGGGAATCACCCAACTGAACACTCCTGTATTCGGATGAATCGTCGCGCTGCCCGGAGCGGTCGGCAGGCTGAACGTAAACGTCTGCACCACGCTCTCGGCGTCCGTGGCGGTGGCGGTGAAGGAAACCGTCTGTCCTGCGTAAGCAAATTTGTCGGTGATCGTCGCCAGCACAGGCGCGGTGTTCGGGATGATGTTGTTCGTGCGCGGTGTGCGCGTGGGCATGGAGAACATTCCTGCCGCGCCATCGGGAAATCTTCCCTGACTCACATCAGTGGTCTGTGCGCCGAAGGTGATGGCGTCAATCGTCGTGCCGTTCGCTGAGAAGATGCCGATGGCTTCGCCGCTTTTTGCCAGACCAAAACTCGCGTGAAGATCAGCGCGGTTTGTCGCGTTCTGCGCGGCTTCATTGTCCGCCCAAACCAACAAGTAGCCGTGCGGTGGGATGATGTATTGCCCGTTGGTCGGCACCATGAACTGAAATTTGTTCGTGAGGTTGTCGGTCAGATAATAGCCGCCAAGGTCCACGGTGTTCGTGCCGGGATTGTATATCTCAAACCAATCCTCGAACTGCGAGTCCGCCGGATCAGCAAGCGTGTTGAGATTGTCCGCGAGCCATTCGTTGATGAAGACGGTGATCGGTGGATTGGCGTTGGTGTTCACCGCGCCGGGTGTGGGTTGAAACATCGTCTGCCGATAGAACGGTTGGCCATCGGGATAATCGCCATAGCTCCAGTTGGACGGAAGGTTCGTGTAGTTGAGATAATCCACGATCTGCGGCCCGCCGTTGGTGATGCGTGTTAGCGCGAGTTGACCGAAACTGTTCGTGAGACGGAAGCTGGCGTGCGGCGCGGCGATGATGGATTGATTGGTCTGCGCGTCGCACCAGAGGACGAGAAAGTTGCTGGTTGCCACACTCGCGGTGGACGGAATCGGCCACTTGGTCAGATTCGCGAAATCGTCGGTGAGATAATATCCGGCAAGGCTGAACACATTCGAACCTCCGTTGAAAATCTCTGACCACGGATCACGCTCGGAGAAGTTGTCCATCGCGCCGGTGAGATTGGCGACTTGGACTTCGTTCAACCACACGGGCGGAAACGGCGGCAGCGTGGCGGCGACGGAGTTCGTCGCGCCGGGTGTGGCAAACGCAAGGTTGGTCATTGTTGAGACGTAGATGGAATCCAATTTTAATGCGAACGCGATGTCGCTGCTGGTGGCCACGGATTGATGGACTTCAACAGCGAGGATGTTGTTGCCATAGACAAGATTGGTCGGCGTGACGGTGAACGGGCCTTCGTACACTCCGTCGGCCACGTTCGTGGCGAGAGTCGTGTAGTTGGGCGCGCCCGCGGGCATTCGCAAACGGAAGAGTTCGCCACCGTTCAAATAAATTACCGCGCCATCATCCAGCACGGTGGTGAGTTTGAGTTGAACGCCGGAGAGAACACCCGTGAAATTGAACGACGTGCGGAAATAAAACGTCGTACGATTGCTGACGATGGTGAGCGTGGTGCGGACGGGTTCAATCAATACGACCGTGTCAAAACCCAGCGTGCCCGGACCGGACGGCCATGCGGAATCGTTGAAAGCCGTCGCCTTCCAGTTCACGGCGTCGAGATTGGAGTCCTGCATGTAACGCCAGGAGTTCGAGTAAGTGAGCCACGTCTGATCGGGAGGAGCGTTGGTGTTGACCGCGCTCCAGTTCGCCACGCGGCTATTGTCTTGTGCGGCATCCATGAGTTGCAACGACGCGCCATTAGTCGCGCTGACCCACGGCGCGGCGGCTTCGTAACGCACTTGATCAACGACAATTTCTTCACCGGGCAAAACTCCGGGCCGGAACAGCGTGAGCGTCTCGCCATCGGAATCGAGATTGCCGTTGATGAAGCCAAGCGGTGCATTGGTGAAGCCGTAAGTGTTGGCGTAGTTGTACCAATCCTTCGACAACACGAGATAGTTTTTCGGTTTGATCATCGCGCCGAGAGGGAAGGTGTAATCCAGTCCATTGATGCGCCAGCCGGAAAGATCGAACGCGTTTGTGGCGCGATTGAACAACTCGACAAATTCCGCACCCGGCGTGATCGGGCGATGATGGATTTCGTTGAACACCACCGCGCCTTCCGGCGATGCGATTGCGCCGGTGTAAGTGACGGTGTTGGTCTTGCCAAAGTTCGCGAGTTGATTGCCGTACACGTCCCATGCTTGGAACACGAGCGTGTTCGTCCCCGCCGACAGCGGCACGATCATCGTCCATGAATTCACCGTCGTCCACGTCACCGGATAGGCGTTGCCATTGATCGTGAGCGTTTTGATTTCGACCGGGGCTGTGCCGCTGAAAGAGATGAGGTTGTTGTTCGTGGAAAACGACGTGCTGCCGTTGACGGTGAAACTCACTGCGTCCTCGGCGGCTAATCGCGAAAGAATCAACGTCCGGGCGTCAGACAGATAAGAGCGGATCGAGCCGCTGAAAGAAACGTTCGTGCCGTATTCCAAAGATTTATTGTCGGTGAAAGTAATCGCAGCATCGGGCGAGGTTGTGGTGAGTCCATCCGCGAGGAAGGCGTTGTACCGCGAATCGAGATAGGGATTGATGTTCGTGGATTGCAACGCGCCGTAGCAAAGTTCCTTGTAGGCCCGCCAATACGCGCGACGGAACGGCGGATGAACGAGAATCTTGGTGAGGTTCGTCCCGCTCGACCAGTTGCCACCGGGCGGTGGGAACAAACCCATGCCGGGCGCAAACGGTGCGTTGAGCGCGAGGATGATGTTCATATCCCAGGTGAACAATTGCCAGCGACCGTTGTCAGGGCGATAGGCGTAACTGTTCTGCGAATTCATGCTGCCAAAGAAATCCCAGTCGCCGCAGGTATGGCGTGCGGCCCAGAGTCGCACCCATTCCTCCACGTCCGCCTCGGCTTCGAGATTCGCGACGTACGCATCACCTGCCGGAGTGTTCGCCGCGTCCATCAGTCGGAAGACATTCGTGTAATCGCCCGCCGTGCTGCTGTAAGAGCGACCCGCCCAGTTCCACCGGTAACGCGAGAGCTTGTGATTCACACCAGCGGACGCATCGGGATACGGCGTGAGCGTGGCCCACGAGTTGTTTGCAAAACTCAGCGCGCCGACTGCGCCGTCGTTCATCTCGAACCAGCCGCTGAGTTTGTGCAACTCGCCATTCGAGTCGTCCGGATAATATTCCTCAACAAAATCTCCGCCCGGCACTTGCGCGTCTTCCATGAGAAAATCCGTCTTCCGCAGACCGCCGTTGACATACATGTTCACGAACCGCCGATACGACCACGGGACTCCGAGTTGCCGCGCGATCCAATGCCCGGTCTGTTCGCGCGCCAGAAAGCCGTCGGAGAACGCGTTGTTCCCCGGCCCATGAATCTTGTTGAAATTGTCCGTGCCCAGAAGCAATTCATCGCGCGGCATCGCCATGCTGTAATGACAATCACTCGTCGGCCCCGTCCAACCCTGGTGATACGGACTGCCCGCGTAGCGCGAGGAGAAATTGTAGATCACCCGGAAGTTGCCGTACACAAATGTGCCTTCAAGCCCCTCGTTACTCATCACGAGGCGATTCGTCCAAGCATTGATCGTCGCTTCCGTGAACCACTGATGATACGTGCCGAAGGAACTCGCGCGCTGCGGCTCGCCAAACCGCACGAGACATTCACGCGGCGCGGGACTATTCACAGGCGTGTTCGTGGGAAAGAGGCTCGTGATGTTACTCACGGAATTATCAGAAGCCGTGACCACGAATGCGACCAGCGCGTTGCCCGCATGTCCCGGAATTGTCGCGCTGTAAATGCCGTCACCTGCGATGGCGTCCCCGCCCGTGCCCGCATCACCCATGTTCACAGCGGCGTATGTGGCGCCCGGATCCACGCGATACTTGATTTGAAGCGTGAGCAACCCATCGGGGTCGTGCGCCTGCGCCGTCACCACCACGGCCTGACTCACAGCGGGCAACGCCGGTGTGTGTGTGACGTTGTAAATCGCGGGGCCGGCATTGCTGGTCACGACACTGTTCACCAATCCGGGCGAACCCAGATTCGTCGGCAACGTCAGCCGTGTTGGTGCTTCAAGATAATTTCCATGCAAACGCAGCAACAACTCCGGCCAGCCGCGTTGCCAGCGCGCCTTCGCACGGATCGTCGCCGACGCTCCATCGGCGATGGTATTTGTCAACGGAACGTAAAGACGGTTCGCTCCGGCATCACAACGTCCGCTCGCTCGTACCTGCAAGCATTGTCCACCGCCGAAGCCATTCGTTGTATTGAGCGAAGACCGGATTTGATTTCCCCGCAACGCCCAGCCGCCCGCGCCGGTTGCGAACGTCGAATTCGTCACCAGATTCGCTGCGTTGAAAACCACGTCCACGTCGTCGAGCAGACATTCACCCTCGCCTTGCAATCCGCCTTCGATGGCGTTCGCGCTGCCGGCACCGAGCGACAACACACCCGTCACATCAATCGTCGTCCACGGAGCTTTCGCCGTCTCATCGCTGTCCCCCCAATTCGACGCTTGTCGTGAATCCGCTCGCGCGTCGCGTCGCTCCAGACTGCTGCCGCCGCCGCGCGCCCAGCCCGGCCATTGCCCGCCTGTCCGATACGTCACCTCATCCACCACAATGTGAATCGTGTTCGTCCCGTCCGTCGTGTCCGCCATACTCAACGCCACGCGCTCACCGCTGTTCTTCAGCGCGCCGCTGTAATTTCCCATCACGTTCGTCGCGTTCAACTGCGGATACTTCGCCAGCAGGTTCGTCAGGTTCTTGCCGATCACAAGATAACTGTTCGCTGCCAACATCGTGTTCGTCGGTATCGTAAAACTCACTCCATCTTCCACGCGCCAGCCGCCGATGTTCACCGCCACATTCGTCCGATTGTATATCTCCACATACTCGTCGTTGTCATTCCCAGTGATCGGGTCATACATGATTTCGTTGATGACAACCGGGCTGACAAGGATGTCGCCGTTGTTCGTACCGAACGTGCGCGTCTGTAACCGATAAAATTCTCCCGCTCCGTCAGGATGACGACCAAAACTCACTCCGTTCTCCTGTGCGCCGAATTGCACCACGTCCAGCAACCGCGTGTGATTTGAGTTCCACAGATATACCGTCTCGCCACCGGAACTCAGCGCAATCCCCATCTGGTTCTGATCAAACGCCACAAACCCGCGCGGCGGAATCGTCGTCCCGTTCGGGATCACAAACTTGTTCGTCGTCCCGTCGTCCGTGAGAATGCAGCCAGACAGATTGTTCGTCGTGTTACTGTGATTGTAGAGTTCCAGCGTATCCAGCAACGGCAGATCGGTGTGCGCGAGAATTTCGTTGATGAAAATATTCCGCAACGGATCGTTCGTGTAAGTCTCATTCAACTTCGGCGAGCCGCCCACATGATCGCTGATGCTCCACGCGGCAGGATCGTTCTCGCCATATGAAGGCCGCGCCAACACGAGCGAATGTCCCGATCCATCCGCGACGACGGGCCAGGGATTGTCGTTGTCGTAACTCACTTCAAGCACCACGCCGCCCGCATTGTTCTTCAATCGCAACGTTCCCGCGCGACTCAGCGAGTTGACGATGTTGGTCACGTTGTTCGTCACGCCATACTGCAACAACGTCACGCCGCTCAGATTGTAGTGAAGCTGAAAGTCATTCGTGTTCTTGGCCAGAACGAGCCGCGCGAGCCCCGCCAGTCCGACACCTTTGGGAAACGTGTAATCTACATCGCCGCTGATCTTGAAACCGGAGAGGTCTTCGTAGAACGGGTTGGAGTTGTAGAGTTCGATGAACTCCGTGCTGAGAGTGTTTGAACCTGATGTGATCGTCGCCGGATTATACATGATCTCGCTGAACACAAACGGGGTCTTGCGTGATGACGGACCGGCGGGTTCAACAGTGATCGTGGCGGCGAATGATTGCGCTCGGCCTGAAACCGCGAAGATGGCGAGGAGAACGAACTTCACCATGAAGAACACTCTGGCCTCATGCCGCATGAAAAAACATCTCATGATCTTTGAATTGTTATGGTTGAGAGTTTGCCGCATCTCCGTGAGTCCGCAATCACACAACATCGGTTTTAGCGCGATCTCTCAACCGGGGAACGCCTGAACTGGTCAGCATCTCTACGGACACGCACTATAAAGAATGACACCGCCGCATGGGTCGGAGTTAACCTTTTGAAAAATCGCGCGCGAACCTCAGCCTGTTACCAAGACAACCGATTCAATCCTCTTTGCAGCTTTACAGGATGGATTTCATTCCGCCTCGCAATTATTTTCTCCCCGTGCAGAACAACACTCTCCAGATCGGTTCGGTCGGCAGCAAAGTCAGCGAGGCACAAGTCGCGCAACTCGTCGCGCAGGCTTTGCCCGCTGCTGATTATCCCGGCAAAAAGATTTTACTTATCGTGCCGGATCACACGCGCACCGCACCGGTGGGTTTGTTGTTCAAATCCATCTTCGCGCAGATCGGCGCGGTCACGAAAGAACTCGATGTCCTCACCGCGCTCGGCACGCACCCCGCCATGAGCGAGGAGCAGATTTGCGCGCGGCTGGAGATTTCCATCGAACAACATCGCGGCGAGTTCAAGAAAG
>JAYUAV010000242.1:0-6630 GCA_043741175.1 Verrucomicrobiota bacterium | reverse complement strand
CCGCGCGGGAATTGATTCAGATTCGTGCTCACGTAAGTCAACTCCACCGTCAGTGCCGCGTCGTCACTGCCGGCATTTTCCAGCGGCAACAAAAGTTTCCCGTCGCGCAAACTCGGACGCACTGCTTGTCCCGCCACGAACGCCGACCATACAGTCGTGCCCGGCGGCAGCACCACTTCCAGATGTTGCCGACCATTATTCCGCACCGCAACCGACAGTGACGTCATCATCTGTCCGTCTTCCGCGACGACTGTGGCGAGGTGAAAACTTTCCGCCAACGCCTGCAACACTTCCGCTTCGGAATACCGTTTCGCTTCCACGGCAAGTTTGTAACCCGGACGCAAATACCGATACGCAAGCGCCGAGTTCACATCTGGCTGCCCCGCCCACTCCGGCCATTCGTGCGTGTCGAGCTTTAGAAGATCAGCGGCTTTCGATTCCGTCACTTGCAACGGTGCTTTCGCTGCAATCGCCAGCGTTCCAGTTTCGCGCTCAACTCCTTCCACGCTCAGTCCGGCGAGTTCGAGCAAGTTCGCCTGCGCGCTGCGTGTTTGATCCCACGTCACCGTGAGCGTGTAGCTGCCGCGCACTTTGTTCTGCAATTCCACGCGCCAGACTTCGCCGGTGTGATCGCGACGACGGATGTTCGCGCCGGTGATCTCCACGTTCTTGAGCGTCGCCGGAATCTTGAGGCGCAACTCTTTCACCGGCGCATTCTGGATGTCATAACGAACCAGTGCGCGACCGTTCACCAGCGTATCGCTCACTGTCAACGTGCTCGCGACCTCAGCGCGCACCCACGGCTCGACCGACTCCGTGGTCACGGATAATTTCCACGGCGCAGCCACGCCTGTTTCTGCCGCGATGAACTTGAACGCCAGCAAACCGCTTTCGCCCGCGACCGCGCTTCCGTTCGGCAACAAGCCCACGGGAATTTCCGTCAACCCATCGAACGCCGCCGTCTTCACTGACACGCCCGGCTCGGCGGAAACAGACAAACAAACAAAAACAGCGGAACACGCTTTACGAGCCGTGTTCCGCTTTGCTTCTCGGTGGGGGAATTTTGTTACGGAGCGAGCATCGGCACGGGATCACTCCACGCGCTTTGACCTGCGCTACCCAGTGCGGCCACGCGATGCCAATACTTTTTCCCGCTCTGCATCGAGTTCAATGACGCTTCGGCTTTGGTGGATGAACCGATGAATGCCCACGTCAACTCCGCAGAGTCCGTGGCGCGTTCGATGTTGTAGGCACTGGCACCGTACACGCGTTTCCACTTCACGTCTGCGTGGCCGGGATGTTCGCCGGGCTTGGCGGAAACATCCGTGGGTGCTGGAAGCTCGCCCACGGGTGTGGGAGTGGCGCGGGTGGCAAACCCTGCGCTCTCGATGATGGTGGCATCGCCCGCACTCACGTTGTCCACGTAGCTCGCGAGTTGCGACACCATCAAGTCAAACGCAGCAGCGGCCTGATCCTGAAGTTGCGTCAATGATTTCGCAGCCAGCCGAGCGGCCTTGGCGTCGTTGTAACCCGTCTCCAAACCATCTGTGACGGTGGTGAACGCGGCGAGCGTGGGGTTCGGAGTTTGGAAATGCGGATTCCCAGTGCAAGCCGTGATGAGACGGCGACCGTATTGAATTTTGGCGGGCAGCGTGAGGCCGTCCAGACCGAGTTTTGCGTATGACATGTTGTGTGTTTCCTGGTTTTGCAACAGCGAGTCGGTATTGAGCCGCTCGGTTTGTTAGTTGTTGCTGTGTGACATCGCCCAAACAAACGATGCCGCCAAGGAGAACATCTCACTGGATTCATCATACGGGCTTGAACGTGTATGTGCTTGAGCCGTGCCAAGCGAAAGCGACATCAAAACGCGTCAAATCGTCCCCAAACCGGACAACTCAGGACACACCGGCGACAAAGCGGGACGAAAACCTTCGACGGTTCGCGCCAACCTTTCCCCGGATTGCTCGGACCTTCCGACGGAAAATGATTTTCGGTCGGAAGGTTGGAGCAAACGGAACGAAGGTCAGAGCAATCTTTGTTAAGGCTGGAGCAAACCTTGTCATGTTTTGTAATAAACTTGGTCAGCGTTGAAACAAACCGCGCAAAGGACAGAGCAGACCTCACGAAGAGCAGAGCAACCCTTGTTAATGTTGGAGCCGGTCGTGAAGCTTTCACAGCAACCGGAACAAGGTTCAGAACAAACCGCGCAGGGATTGGAGCAAATCTTGTCCCCAGCGAGGCGCCCCTGATGAACCCGCTGAGAGAACGAACAACCGCCGCCGCTTGATTTACAAAGATTCGAGCATTGGTTGTTACTGACAGATCAGCGGTTTGAATTCCTGCCAAGTTCTGTGCGAGGCGTTTGGTGTAGCGCGCAACAGATACTTCAAACCTTCGCTTGCAACGATTGGGCGGTTGCGCTTCAATAAAAAGCGTTCGTAAGAAATCCATGTAACACACAGACACACAAACAATTTTGCGGCTTCGGCTGCTGTCCACATCGAAACTAGCACTTTCACTCACAGGACACGGATCGAGGCACGCCCCGAAAGGGCGTGCCCGAAAGCGTTCTTGTGAGGGCATGCTAGTGCCCGATGTGGGACGTGACTAGGTCACGCCCCACTTTCGTTTTGGACAGCGAGGAGGCGGCGAATTATCCGTCAATCGAAACAAACAAAACGAAAGAACCATGAGAGCCATCAAACCAATAATCGCGAGGCTGATCCTGAGTTGTTTAATCGCCCTCTGCCTGACCGCCGTAACTTCAGCACAAACACTGCAATTCACCCAAACCAAAGTCACTGACGAGGGAGCTATTCAACTCCGCTGGCAAAGCCGGTCAAACGTCATCTATCAGATTGAATACGCGACGGAACTTTCCCCGGACACCTCATGGGAGACTTTGGCCTTTCTATTCCCGTCGCAAGGGACGAATACTATTTATCTCGACACTGGCATCTATTGGCGGCAGCCAGCACTACCTCATCCAAAAAATGACGCACAACGATTCTATCGCGTTCTTGCGACCGACACCAATACGCTTGTTCCGCCAACGGTAACAATAACCAATCCCGCGCCAAATGCAGTGCTATCCGGCGAAGTGCCGATTCATGCCCTCATTGCCACCACGAACGGCATCACTTCTGTCAGGTTTTATGTGGATGGTGAAGAAGTCGAAATAGGCAGTGCTGACGACGACAAGCACTCTAGCTGGACAATCAACACAACCGAATGGCCGAATGGCCCGCATCAGATTTGGGTTGTTGCTGAAACGTATTCAGGTGCCGAATCCACCGGCTTGCCTTCCACGGCTCAAGGTGGTCACGGGGTTTCGGCAAAGATTTCCGTCACTTTTGACAACTACATCTCCCGTTGGAATTTTTCTCTCGCTGGCTTTGATTCGTCGTTGGGTGAAACGCAACGGATCACCGCGAAGTTTGAAGCCTATTCAAGCTGGACTTTGGAGATTAAGGATGAGTTCGACTCCACGGTGCGGAACGCTTCGGGAACTGGCTACACGATGTCATATGATTGGGATGGGCTTGATGACAATGGTTTCGATATGCCTAACGGAACATGTCAGTTTCTCCTGACCGCAACTCAAACCACTCCACCAATATCGCTCATGGCGGGTGGTGGCGGTGGTTCTGGCGGACAACCATTATCGCCAATGATGCAGGCCGTGTTGGAAGGCAAGACCTCCTATTTTGTAAAAACTCCCCCGATGCCTCCGGTTGTTATCAAGCAAGGTGGAAAGTTGAAAATCATCCCTTGGGAGGACGTATACGGGCCACAACCTTTGAAAGAAATACCGATCACCGAATCAGCTTTTGATAAACTATTGTCTCCGTTGGTGATGTCACTTGAATCCGGCTCGTCCGGTCCCGCTGCTGCAACGTCGCCTCAAAGCACCCAAAAACCTCGACGACCTCAAGCCAAGCCCATTAAAGGAACTCCAGGGACTATGGGTATTTGTGTTCAAGGCCATCATCCTGACCCGGCTCCGGGCGGTACTCCCGGCTTCAATCAACCTTCACAATTTCCATCCGGCTCAGTCACCTTGGATCCTATCTATGCGCGGCCGTATGGAAAAATCAAGCAGGCTGTGAACGTCGCCTCTGGCTTTGAATCCACAATGAAGAAATACAAATGGACGACGGCATTTTTTCGCACGAACGACCAAGTTACGGCTTCGTTGTTACGCAAGCCATCGAAAGGTGGCTCAAATATTTTCAACACCTGCAACATAGGATTTTTGGTCGGACATGGCATCAGAGGCGGTGTTCTTGACAAGATTGCCACGCCAACGTGGTCATTGCAGACATACTTTCCGATCTATAAAACCGGCGTGAACGCTTACGATTGGGTGCGGATGTCTGAGTTTGATTTCGGAGGCGGGCCGGGCGGACTCCGATGGATGGGTATCTATGCTTGCAACATGTTGTCCCGTGACAACGCAGTGGATATGTACAATAAGTTTGTGCTGCCAATGAATGACAACCTGCACATCTTGCTTGCAGAGGAAACATCCATACACATGTGGCCTTCATTTGGAAGTAAGTGGGCCAGCTATATGAATGGCGGCGAGGATGGAGTTAAACGCACCGTAATTGAGTCTTGGAATTTGGCGTCACAAAAAATCCATGCGATAACTGGGGTTGTTCCCGCCGGGCATACCGTCGTAATGACCTGTGCCTATTGGCCCGATAGTTTCAACGATAAACTAAATTTCTACACCCCCGGCGGGACAGGCGATCCGTCTGACATCCTTTTCTTTAGAAAAGAAGTGTTCCCGAATTACCAAACCATCCCATGAGGCGTTTCATTACACTAGCGATGCAGTTGGTGGCCTTCGCGGCATTTGCTGCGGAGCCACCGCTTCAAGATTATTCCAGTCCGTTCGATGGAAAAGACTGTGAGGTTGTTTGGAGTGCCCCAACCAACTACCCAGCCTCCGTCAAAATCTTCTCCGTTGTTCCAACGAAGTTTTCATCTGAAACAGTTTCCAACCTGCTTCAAATTGCCGAGCTAAAACCTAGCCAGACGAAACGAGTGGATCAAACAGGGGTGTTCGCTGGCAAAGACGTGCGTTTTTTTTCAGATCGAAAGGAAACACGCCAGGTGAATCTGATTCCCTCGCAAGGATTCATTGTTGTCAGCATAGACGGCACAGAAGCAAGAATCCCCAAGGAAATGCCAGTGGGAGTGCCATCCGCCAGAGAGTCACTGAAACTTGCCACGAATCTGCTGCAAAGACTTGGATACAGTCAGGCAGACTTGGTGACGAGTGCTGGTGGAGGGATGTCACCGGGCACATCGGAAGCAAGTGTGCTTCACAAGGACAAACCCAGCGGACAGATGGTTACGAATATCATCAGCCGTGAAATCTTCTTATATCGGCAGCTTGATGGCATTCCCGTTACGGGTCGGGCGGGAGTTTCAATGAAGTTTGGCAATGAAGGAAAGCTAGCTTACCTGTCCATCGTCTGGCGGGACGTGAAACCGGAGAAGACCTGTCCTGTTCCCTCCCCGGCGGAATTTATCAGCCTTATCAAATCAAATCGCGCGCAGATTTATGTCGAACAGGCTGGGAAGACCTACAAGAAACTTACCATCAAGAAGGCTTCAATTCTTTATTGGGAAAGCGAAGGATCACAGCCACAAAGTGCCATCTACCCCTTTGCAGTATTGGACGCGGAATCAGATTTGCCGGGAGAAAGTTCATTGGTTCGACTCTATGTTACGTTCGCAAACGAGTAGTGGTTCGATGGAAAATTTCTCCGGGAAGGCTTTCAGCGCTTGTTCGAGTTGAACATCAATCCGACGCGAGCCGAGCACGCGATTCGCAAAACTGACGCGCAGTTTTCCATCGGCAACTTTCCAATCATCCACGCCTTCGCCGCGCACATCCGCTACGACGAAGCCAGTCTGCGGTTGCAGTTCGATTTGGTAGATGCCCGCTTTCTCGACATTCAGCGTGAGTGTGTGATTGGCGAGTAACCGCGTTTCTTCGAGACGAGTCGTGGCGCGGTCGCTCGCAGTCACGACCGGCTCGATGCGTTTGAGCCGGAGCGCGAGCGCGAGCGGCCGCGCACTAAAACGATATGCCGCGAGCGAACCGGCGGCGGCATTGACCTGCCGCAGGCCGGACGCGGAATCAATCTCCGCCTGCATGTCCTCGGCGGAAACCGTGAACGAGCCGGACTCGCGTTCGGCATCGAGCGGTTGCGGCGGCGTGAGTGAAACGGTGGCTGGCGTGGTCTCGACGGTTTGCTCGGACAGCACGGTGAGTTGATAGGTCTTCTCAATGGCCTTGATGAACTCGACGGTGAGGATTTGTTTATCGCCGTCAGTCGCCACCGACCAATCACGAATCTGCTCGCCGACGAGCCGCGTGAGCGCGTGCGTGGCGGGCAACGCGATGGTGAGCTTGGGCAACTTGCCTTGGATCACGTCGTAGCGGAACTGCGAGGAAAACTTGATGACCGTGGGCGTGATCTGCGCGGTGATGGTGGATTCAGCAGCAACCACGGCTTTGCGCGTCACTTCCGCCGCGCGACTCTGCCAGCGCAGGGCGAGCTGAGATTCCGCGCCAAGAAAGCCGCGCACGCGGGCGAGGTTGTTGGTCTG
>JAYUAV010000241.1:0-3376 GCA_043741175.1 Verrucomicrobiota bacterium | reverse complement strand
GAACTGGCGCGTTCCGAGAATCATCTCATGCGCTTGAAGATTGCGTTGCAACCCGTGCGCGATTCCGGGAACTACGATGTGATCCTCGTGGATTGTCCGCCGTCGCTGGGGATTCTCACGCTGAACGCCTTTGCCGCCACCGATGGAGTTCTCGTGCCGTTGCAATGCGAGTATTACGCACTCGAAGGCATCTCAATGATGAGCCGCGTGCTCGGGCAACTACGCGAGGCTGGGGTGAATCCGCATCTGGACATCTTCGGCGTGGTGATGACGATGTTCGATGCCCGCACCAAACTTTCCAACGAAGTCGTGAGCGAAGTCCGCAGCCAGTTGGCCGAGCGCGTGTTTGAAACCGTCATCCCGCGCAGCACGAAACTCGCGGAAGCACCGAGCTTCGGCAAACCCATCATCCATTACGACAAATATAGCGCAGGCTCCGCCGCCTACGAAGTTCTGGCGGATGAAGTGATGAAGCGATTGTTTGTTTGAGGGGGAGCGATAATTGATCCGCGTTGAATGAGTCAGAAGCGTTGTCCCTGAATTGCACGATCAAGCCTTTCATGAAAACATTTGCGCGTTGAGTTTTATTCCTGGGCGGAACAGGCGGTGGAGAAAAACGGACGCGGCATTCTGACCAACAAGGTGGTGGTCAGTTGGCAGGGTGAACCGTTGGAACTGGGACAACGCCTGCATCAAGCCGCGTGCGAACACGGACTGGGTCGCGCCAAAGAAAAGCTGGTGATCAGCGATGGTGCAGCATGGATATGGAACGTGGCGCGAGACCGGGAACGTGGCGCGAGACCGCTGGCCCGGGGCGGTGGAGGTGTTGGACTTTTATCACGCCAGCCAGCATGTGTGGGATTTGGGAGAAGCGGTGGTGGGAACCCAGGCCGCGCGACCGTGGGTGGAGAAACAACTGCATCAACTCCGTCACGGACGTCACGCGCCGCATTAAAAACCATTGCAGGACTCAAAGCCGGACGCGGGGTTCGTTGCGACGCAGTTTGGGGGCAAGCAGGTTGGCGGGCACGCGCAGTTGCAGTTTTCCAATCAGTCGTTTCGCCGTGCGCTGCTCCCAGATGGCGGGCAATTCGCGCAGGACAGATTCCGGCATCAGATTGACGTGCCAGCCGTGGATGCGTTCAAACTCGCTGCCAATCAGAGCCTCGTAGCAATGCGTGGCCACTTCGTCACTGTCTGTGCCGGATCAACATCCATGCTGGCTTCAGGTATATCCACAGTCACACCGCGATCATGCGCGTGCCAAAGCAAACCCGCCGAACCGATCAACGTCAGAGTGCCGGGTGCTTTCAGGCTGTCTCCGAGTTCGTCCAGCCAGTGAGCCACTTGTTTTCCATTTCTGAGTTCGCGTCGCGGCATAATGCAAACAAAAATCTTACCGTGACTGTTTCAGCAACCACTCGTAAAACTTCGGGTCGGCGTAGGTCAATTTCCACGAGTCGTGTTTGGCTTCGGGATAAACAGTGAGCGTCACATCTTTCACTCCGAATTTCTTGCATTGCTTCACCATGCGCTCGGACTCGTCCAGCGGGACGACATCATCTTTAGCTCCGTGAAACGCCCAGATGGAAAGACTTTTCAGCGGCGCGCCTTTGTCCCATCCGCCGATGATCACGTCAATCATCGAGCCGCCGCCACAGACCGGCGCGATGGCTGCAAACTTTTGGGCATGATGCAATCCAAGTTTCCAAGTCCCGTAACCGCCCATGCTCAGGCCAGTGAGATAAACGCGTTTGGTATCAACGGCGTGATGCTTCACCGTGTAATCCAGCAATTGGAGCAGCGGCTCGTTTTCCCAGATTTGATTTGTCGGACATTGCGGAGCGATGATGATGAACGGGAAGTTCGTCCCTTTCTTCACCTCGCTCATCGGGCCGTGGATGGCGACGCGCTGCACATCCGAGCC
Source organism: Verrucomicrobiota bacterium (assembly GCA_043741175.1). Taxonomy (GTDB): domain Bacteria; phylum Verrucomicrobiota; class Verrucomicrobiia; order Limisphaerales; family JADLHS01; genus JADLHS01. Next base: position 1,449 of record JAYUAV010000241.1, on the reverse strand, counting down.
ACGTTCGCCTGCGCCGTGGAGGAACAGCATCAGCGGCCAGCGTTTGTCTGACTTGGATGAGTATTCCGGCGGCGTGTAGATGAGATATTGCAACTCCCCGCTGCGGGCTGACGACCAATTTATCTTGGCGGTGGCGATGGGATTGTTGGTGGTTTGGGCGTTGGCGTTCATGGCGGGTGTCACGGCGATGATGGCAAGGAGCAGGCTAAGGGTTGTTTTCATAAAACATTCTATTTGTAGTCGTGGACGTTAGTCCGCGCTGACTTCATTGGATTTGCGCCGACTCACGTCGGCGGCTACATGATTTTTAACTTCGGCAAATCTTGCGAATCAATCAGGCCGACGGGTTCTTTCTTCGCATTCACCACGATCAAGTCGTCAATGTTGCGCTCGTTGAAAATCTTCAACGCTTCAACCGCGAGCGCGGTGTCGCGAATGCAAATGGGGTTTGGCGTCATCACGGATTTTAGCGGACGAGAGAGGAGTTGTTCATCCGTGGACATCTTGCGGCGGAAATCGCCATCGGTGAACACGCCAGTAAGTTTGCCTCGCGCATTCACGACGGCGAGACTGCCGGACTTAGCTTTCGTCATTACGAGCAACGCTTCCTTCACCGTCAGGTTTTCAGCGGCGATGGCATTGCGCTCGCCAGTCCGCATGATCTCACCAACGCGCAGAAGCATCGCACGACCAATCGCGCCGCTCGGATGATACTTGGCAAAGTCGCTTTGCTTGAAGCCACGCGCTTGCAGCACGGCCATCGCGAGAGCGTCGCCCATGACAAGAGTGGCGGTGGTGCTGGAAGTGGGCGCGAGATTGAACGGGCACGCTTCCTTGGGCACATGGACGTTGAGGACAATGTCGCTGTGTCGGGCGAGTGAGGATTTCAATCCACCGGTGATCGAGATGATCTTCACCGAGAAGCGTTTGATCGCAGGAAGCAGGTTCAACAACTCATCCGACTCGCCAGAGTAACTGAGCGCGAGAACGACATCGCCGTCGTTGATGAGGCCGAGGTCGCCGTGGAGCGCGTCCACGCTGTTGAGCAAGACACTGGTCGAGCCGGTGCTGGTGAGGGTGGCGGCGATCTTTGCGCCGATGTTGCCGGACTTGCCGATGCCGACGACGACGATCTTGCCACGGCGATTGACGGCAGCGGTGATCGTCGAGACAGCAGTGTCGAAAGATTTGTCGAGCTGGGCGCGCACGGCTTTGAGCGCGGCAAGTTCGATGTCAAACACTTCACGGGCTTTTGCGAGGTGACTCACGCGACGAGGATGAATTGTGACGCGTGGCAATTCAATCACGAACACGACTTGTCCTGGTTTGCTCGCCCCGCGACATTCGGGAGTTGGCGATGGGTGCGACCCAAAGTGGCGGTCAAGCTTTGGAGTGCGGAGACTTGTCACCGCTTTCATTGCCTGAGCGACTTGTCGCTCAGGCAGAGCC
>JAYUAV010000240.1:0-2418 GCA_043741175.1 Verrucomicrobiota bacterium | reverse complement strand
GTAAATTCATAAGGCGAGGATAGAGGATAGAAGATGGAGGATAGAAATGGCAGATACGCGCTCGCTATGAGCCGCCATCCTCAATCCTCCATCTTCAATTCTCGTTTTCATTTCAGCCCTGACCAAGCTTCTTCGACTTCTCCGTCGCCGCTCGCACCGCACTCATCACCGTGCCGCGCAGTTTGCCTTTTTCCAACTCGTGCAAACCTTCAATCGTCGTGCCGCCGGGACTCGTCACTTGATCCTTCAACGCGCCGGGATGGATGCCTGTTTCCAAAACCATCTTGGCTGCGCCCAACACGGTTTGCGCGGCGAGCTTCGTCGCCACATCGCGCGGCAAACCAGCCGCCACGCCGCCGTCGCTCAACGCCTCGATGAATTGATATACATACGCCGGGCCGCTGCCGCTCAAACCCGTGACCGCGTCCAACAACGCTTCCTTCACCTGCATCGCCACGCCAACCGACGAAAAAAGTTTTTGCGCAAGGTCGCCATCGGCAGCAGTCGCAGCTTTGCCGAGCGCGTAGGCACTGGCGGATTCGCCGACGAGCGCGGGCGTGTTGGGCATCACGCGGATGACCCGCGCGCCAGCAGACAAAGCTCCCTCAAGTTTGGCAATTGGAACTCCAGCAGCGATGGAGATGAGCAGATGTTCGCTGGAAAAACTTTCCCGCACGTCGTCAAGCACGGCGGCGGCTTGATCTGGTTTGACGGAAAGAAAAATGACCTTGGCAGACTTCACCACTTCGGAATTGGACGCCACAGATTTCCCGCCCGTCTCTCGCGCGAAACTTTCCCGCGCGGCTACGATGGGATCACTGGCAAAGATTTGCCCCGGCTCGGCGAGCTTGGCGCGCGCGAGACCCCGCGCCAACGCGGTGGCCATTTTCCCCGCACCCAGAAAACCGATGGTGAGCTTTGCAGACATGCGCGGTTTGTAACAGGTCAACGTGCAAGGCGGAAGTCAAAAGCAGGAAAACGTAGAACATATGCATTTACAAGCGTCGTCCACGCCGCGCGAGACGCGGGAAATGAGTCGCGAGTGATGGGTTAATGGAATGGAGACCGCGTTTTGGGACACGGATCACTCATGTGAACACTCAGCGGATATTATTGCAGTTGCAAGCGATGGAATCGCTGCGGCACTCCGGCCGGGATCGCTTTCGTGAAGCTGTAATTTCCTGTCAGATCAAACGTGTTCGTCGCCACGCGCGTCCACGCGGGGAGCGGCAACGCAAGATTCGTCGTCGCCAAGAGATAGTTCGTTCCTCCCGCCGGGCCGTTGCTTCCGCTGAAGATCAGATTTCCTTCCGCACTCGTCATCGCCAGAGTCGGCGGCGGATTGATGCCGTATTCAAACGCGCCCAAGTCTGGCGCAGTGCCAGTGAACGCGAAGCCCGCGTTCGTTCCTGTATTCAACAGGTCGCTGCTGTTGACAAGTTGCGCGAACGCGATGTAGGGCAGATCGCCATTGGCTTTACGCGGCGCGGTGAGCAACGATTCGTCGAGCGACATGAAATCGTTCGTCGCCACCGAGACGGGAAGGGAGAAGTAGTTGAACGTGATGTCGTTCGTCGGGCCGATGTTGTTGGTTTCGCTGGAGCCTTTGTAGCCGAGATTGTTTTTCAAGATGTGATCGAAGCCGGGCACGTCGTTGGAACTTGCCTGCGCGTTGAGATTGCAAAGCATGTTGAAGTTCGCGCCGTTGCGATACGCCGTGTTGTTGAACCAATCCAGTCCGCCCGTGTGATGGTTCGCGTAGAAACCGCTCGCGCGATTTTTCACCGCAAGACAAAAGCGCGTGATGTGACGCGGTGCAGGAACGGGAGGAGTCATTGATCCATTCACGCCGTAGCCACCGGACTTGAAACCGTTCGCATCGCCGCCGCTGCTGGTAAAACTGGAATTTGTGTAGCCGTTGTAGAATGCCCAGCAATTCTCAATCGTGACGAGTGCCTTGGCGTTGATGAGATCAAATCCATCGTCGCTGTTGAACCACGCGCGGCAGCCGCGAAACACATTGCCCGTGCCGCTCGTTGAAGTCGGATGCGCGCCGAAGCCGTCAATGTTTCCAACCGAGAAGCTGTCGAGTCCACGATTTTTATACGCGTCGCAGTTCAAGACGAGATTGCTCTGGCCGCTCGTGAGATACCAGCCGATGCCCATGCCGTCGTGCATGGCGAGTTGCTCGAAGCGGTTTCGATTTCCACCCGCCACGCGGAAACATTCGGACTGCTGATTACTGCCAGTCAGAATTATCTGCACTCCGACGATATCAAACCCTTTGAACACGCAATCGCTCGCCGTCACATAAAACGCCGTCACGCGCCAGCCCGTCGGCGTCACCGCCGAGAGATCGAATACCGGACGCTCGCCGGGAAACGCCACGTAGCTCACACCGCTCTTATTGATGTTGTG
>JAYUAV010000239.1:0-7476 GCA_043741175.1 Verrucomicrobiota bacterium | reverse complement strand
CATCAGTGTTTCCTTGGAGTCGATGAAGTTGTCGGCCTTGGGCCTGATGTACGCGGCACCGGGATGGGTTTGCCGTTGTGTCGCAGGTAGGAGGAACTGCTGGTGACCCGCTGTGTGTTGACGAGATACGTCCAGTCGTTGGTCAACTTGCTCACCAGAGTGTTCGTGGCAAAGCCGGAGATGTCATACATCATGGCGAACACACGTCCGTGTGCTTCGGCACCAGCCCGCACATTGATCGCGACCTGATTGCGGAGCGCAGTGATGTTTCCACTCCCGATGTCGGTGAGAAATCGCTGAAGAAAAACTCCGTCAAGATTGTTTTCCTGCATCCATTTGAAATGGCGCACCACGGTCTTTTGTTTGTAATCGGAATAGAGTTTCGCCGTTGAACCGTTTGAATAGGTCATGCTGGTGTCGAACAATTCGTCCGCATCCAACTCGGAGGTGTCCGGCCAGAAATCGAAGTGAGCCCTGTCTGCGGTGGGAGGGCTGCCACCAAACCAATGCACCCAACTATTGATCGCAGAGCCGTCGCCCGGGCAGGCAAACCAACCTTGATAGCCCATCATCAGTTTGCGATTCAAGGTTGACGGATCCACCGCTGGCCCCAGTCGGAAGAACGCCGTCTGGCCGGACATGCTCAACGTCACCTGATTGGTTCGATTACTCGTGCTGACACTGTTGGTCGCCGTTTTCCAAGCGACAGGTGTGGAGGCGAGGTTTGTGGCGGTTTGCAACACGGAATAAACCGCTGACGTCGGCCATGAGAGGGTCAGATTATTTCCGGCTAATTGGATGGAAAGATTGACGGTCAGGAGGTTTGAATGCCGGATGGATTCCAATTGCGACAGGGAGAGCGCGGTATTATGGACGCGCACATCATCAAACCATGCGGGCGGAGTGCGATCCGATGCGGTGGCTGATGTGCTGCCGATCCGGAAGTTGGAGGTTGATGCGATAATATTTCCTGCCAGCGCGGTATTCGTTCCCAACTGCTCCACTGGATTGCCCGGCGTTCCGGTGTAGAAAGAAACTGTGACGCCATCATAGACGACCGCCACGAAAACCCATTTGTTGGTCACGTCAACGCCAGTCACCGATGCTGTCCCGCCGCCCGTGCCGTTTTTTCTGAACCCAAACTGCGCGGCGTTTGCGTTCGTGTTATTGAAGTAAAAATCAAATCCGCTGCTGGCGGTGACGTTGCCCATCAACCGGTCGTTCGCAGAGGGATTCCCTTGAAGATTGATCCAAGTCGTCAAAGTCACATTGGTCAGGGTGACGTTCAACTTCGCCGGTGCGGTGGCGTACACGTAATTATTCGTCGTCGCGTTGGAACTCACATCCAAGGCATAGCCGTGACCGCTGGGAGTGTTGGGGGTTCGAGTTGCTGAATTGGTGAAAATGCCATTTGCTTGAGGAATCACACCCGATGAATCAATCGCAATCCCGCTGGCTTCGTCAAAGTTGTATTGAAGCAATAGCGCAGCTTGAGTGGGTTGCGCCAACAGAATCAAACTGCCGAGACACAACGAGAGGATAAAACGCAGGGTGATCACGCGTCGCAAACGGAAGGATTCCGTCTCAATTGGGGGATGGTAATGCATTGGCTAATTTGATGAGATCGGGATCATTTGTTGATGCGCTACCAAATGCGCTGTTCACTGGATTGACGGTTGGACTTGGCCGCTGGGTGACTGAGTCGTCGGCACTGAGTTGGTTGTTGGCGGCAGCAACGATTCCCCGCCATTTCCAGATTTCAGCGTGCCCATCCACGAAGGAAAAAGTACCAGCATCGTCATGTCTTGCGCTAGGAAGATTCCAGATGTTTGGAAATTGGGCCGCGCCAGTTGAAAATATCCCGATGGCACCGTTATCAATGCTGATCTGATTTTCCTCGGCAAAGACGAATGCAGAGCTGGGGTTTTTTACGCTGGTGCTCTTTTTTGCGGGCTTGGTACCCGCATCAGTTTTTGCAGTGTTACAATTCAATTGGACAGATATGGCGTAGCTGCGGTTGTGCGGCAGCTTCGCGCCACCGAGTCCACGGACAAACGCACGGGAAGACGGACATTGGTAGATCGAATAGGACTTGTTGAAGTCCCACAAAACACCGGACGACACATAACTTTGGTAAGGCGGTGTTGAACTGAAGTTCTGAACATTGCCTTGTATCCACGCATTCGGCCCTGCATCTGTTCCCACTGCGCTCGTGTCATTGTTTTGAAAGGTATCCCCGTTGTCTCCAATATAAATCTGGCTGGCCAATGCCAACTGCCGGTTGTTGTTCATACATTGCGTGCCTTGAGCTTTGATCTTGGCCTTGGAAAGAGCTGGCAACAGCATGGCCGCCAAAATGGCGATGATGGCAATCACCACTAGGAGTTCGATCAGTGTGAAAGCACTTGGACGCGGAATAAAACATCTGGATCGAGCAGTCATTGTAGAGTTCTTGAGTGTCTTGATGAAACCTGTTTTGGGGCGGCGTCACCGGGGCAATCCGATGACGCCTCCTCAAACTGAATCACGGATAAACCAGACGATAATACCCACCCGGCTGGCTCGGCGAGATGATGATATTGGTCGCCGTTATGGCTGCTGATCCCGACACCGTTTCCCAATCACTTGGGTTGCTGCTCACGCCTAGACTCAGGTTGTTCGTTTGCGCGAGCAACCGATAACCCAGATGACCCGCACTCCAACTCAAACTAATTACGCTGCCAGCCACGCTGTTTGTCAGGACTGGCGGTGTCTGGCTCGGCAGCGCAAACACGTTCACGGTGTAAAGTTTTCTCGTGAGTCCGTCCTGTGCCGACACCAACACTTTGACGACATTTGTCGCACCCAGAACCAACGTCAGCGGGCTGCTCGCTGTTCCCGATGTCAGCGCATTTGTAACGCCGTTGTAGATCAGTTGGCTCGTGGCGGTCAAATCAGCATTAGTCACCGTCACAGTCGGCGAACTGCCATAGATGTTTGTCGCAGAATAAACAAGCTGGCTGGATGCGAAGCTGGGCGTCAATGCTCCAGCCGGTGTCAGTGCGAGGCTCGTAAGATTCGCGTTGGCCGACAGCGTTGAATTCGTGCTGACCAGGAAAGCAGAGACGCCGTTATACGGATCCAAAACGAACACATATTTGTTGTTCCAGAAGGTTGTATCCGCAGGAATTGTCACTGAACCAGTCAAGCCTTTGCCCGTCCCGAGAAGTTCCTGATCCGCCAGGATCGGAGAGTTCGCAATGGCCGACACATCATAAAGCCGCATCGTGTTCGGCGATTCATTGGCCACGCCAGCCAGCCAGCGGTTGCCGCTGTCCGTTCCAATCCCCCGGAAGAGCGACGGCGTGTTTGAATAATTATACGTAGCCGAGCCGGTCAGTGTGTTGATGTCGAACGTCACCAGATACAAATTGGTGCCGCCAGTCTTCGCCCAGAATGTGTTCGTGCTAGGACCGAAGCTTAATCCGTATTGTGCAAATCCTGACAGGACACCGCTGATCGGTATGATCTGCGGCGTAAAGCTCAAGCCGCCATCGCTGGTGGTCAGCAACGCCACATTGGTTCCCGCTCCCGACGCCAACAATATCTGCGTGTCATTTCCAGAGCCGCGCAACGCAAGGTTATCACCCCAGCGCAAACCGGGCGCGACGCCAAATCCGGGATCGCCACTGAACGAAAGCGTTGGAAGCGTGGCCGGGGCGTCGTCGGACCAGCGATAGATTCGATACGCTGTCGTGTTCGCCGCCGTGGTCAGGTTGGCTGCATAAACCGCTCCGTCGCTGGCGGCGCGAATCATATTGATGGGGAAAGTTCCGCCACTGATGCCGTTTGTATCCAGCGAGTAATTGTCAGCGCCGGTCAATGGATTCAGCACAACAACACTGAACCCGCTCACCTCGCCACGGCTGACGAGCAACAGGTTTGTTGTCGCAGGATTGAACGTCAAACCGCGTTCAAGATTCAATCCTGTATTCGTGCTCAGATAGGGACGCGAACCCAGCGGCAGTGTCCAGAGGTTCGTTGCCTGCGTCGTGTTGTAAAGCGGAAGGACCGCCGCCAGTGTGGCGTTGGAACTCCACGCAGAACCAAAAGCATTCGTGACGAACAGCGCATAAACGCCCACGGAGTTTTCAGAGATATTCGGCAAGGCAAGAGTTGCGTTGGTCGCGCCAGAAACGGCGTTGGTGAAGGCGTTGTTCGTGCCATAAAAGTACCACTGATAAACCAACGGCGACGCACCACTTGCAACCGCACCGAACAAGGCAGTGGATTGGGCAAGCAACGTCTGAGTGGTTGGCGTCGGCTGACTCGTGATTTGCACGCCGACGACCGTGAGAACCGCGCTCGTACTCCACGCCGTTCCAAATGAATTGCTCGCAAACACAGTGTAAGTAGAAGCGCTGTCGCTGATCTGAACATTGGTCAACGTCAGGCTCGAGTTGGTTGCACCAGCGATGATGTTTCCTGCATTGGTGCCGTTACGGTACCATTGAGTGAGCATCGGCAAATCGCCGACGATTGTGGGTGTGAACGTCGGATTCCCGCTCGTGTAGATGGTTTGGTTTGCCGGTTGCGCGGTGATATTCGGTGCGACGCCACTGGGGATGCCTGATTGCCGGATTACTTCCAACTGCGCCGGAGTGAGGGCGGTGTCATAAACTCTCACATCATCAAACCACGCTGGCGGAGTGCGATCCGCTGCGCTAGCCGGCGTCGCGCCGATTTGGAAATTGTTTGTTGAAGCATTAATGTTTCCCGAAAGAAGGACGTTTGTGCCGAGTTGAGCGACCGCATTCGCGACCGTTCCTGTGTAGTAAGAAACGTTGGCTCCGTTATAGACGACAGAGAGAAACACCCACTTGTTGGTCAGATTTACAGTGGCGTTCGCCGGGCTTCCACCGCCCGTGCTGTTCTTTCTGAACGTAAGGATTGCCGCAGTCGGCGCGACCGTGGTGTTAAACGCAAAATCAAACCCGCTGCCCGGGGCCGTGGCATTGATATTACCCATGATCCGGTCGCCGTTGGTGATGAACCCCTGCAAGTTGATCCACGTTGTTAAAGTCAAGTTGGCGAGGACGGCGTTTAATTTGTTCGTCCCCGTGAAAGCAATAGCGTGATTGGTAAATGATCCGCCCGGGGTCACGTCCAATGCTTTGCCCGTTGCACTCGGGGTGTTGGCGGTTCGCGTTGCCAAATTGAAGAGGGAAGCATCGGCAGCGACACCCGTTCCCGATGAATCAAGAGCGTTCCCGCTGGCCTCATCAAAATTATATTTCAGCAACAGCGCAGCCTGAGTCGTCTGGGTGATCATCATCAGACTGATGAGACACAAACAAAAGGTGGACGTGTGCCTGGTCAGTTGGTGGAGGCTGGAGTTGCGGATATTTTTCATGCGATTCATGCGATTCATTGGTTTGGTTGCTGGTAACTGAGGATATAATCCTTTGGATTGCTCCCATTTGATATTCCCCTAAAGGTGGGATAAGTCCCAGCCGCCAAAACCATGGCTTTGAAACGCTGTGGCCTGTTATTTGTGTCCGAACCGCGCCACCGCTTCGAGCCGGTTGCGCACATGGAGTTTCTTGCAGATGTTTTTGACGTAAGTTTTCACGGTTTCCATCCCGATGCCGAGTTGATCCGCGATCTCCTTGTACACGAAACCGGATGCGAGCAGGTTGAGAACCTCCCGTTCCCGCTTGGCGAGATTGGAAGCTTCATCGCGGGACGGCTCGGCCTGACGAAATTGTCGCACCACTTTCCGAGCGATGTGACTCGACATCGGCGCTCCGCCCTGGTGGACATCTTCAATGGCTCGCAACAAAACATTCGTCGGACTCGACTTGACCAGATAACCATCCGCCCCCGCTTGCAACGCCTGAAATATCCGGTCGCTATCTTCATAGACCGTCAACATGATGACATGCGCGCCCGGCAGGTCTTTGCGAAGACGCGACACACATTCGATGCCGGACATTCCCGGAAGATTGATGTCCATCAGAATGACATCGGGCTGCACCGCCAACATTCCCTCCAACGCCTTCTCCGCCGAACCAAACGTGCCGACGCAACAAACTCCGGGCGCGGATTTGAGAATGCTCTGCAACTGATTCCGCAAGCCGCTGTCGTCCTCGACAATCGCCACCCGACGGAGCTTTGGATTATTTTTTCGCGGAGACATGGTTGAAGTTTTCAATGGCGACGAGGGAACTATGCGACCGGCAATGGAAACTCAAGAGTTACTTTCGTTCCAGCACCGGGCTGGCTGACCACTAGACAACTCCCCTGCAACGAACACATCCGACGTTCCATGTTATCGAGGCCGTTGCCACGGACCGTGATCGCCGGATCAAACCCGCAACCATTGTCGCTGATCTGCAAGGTCAGTACTCGGCGCGCTTGCTGGATGCTGATCTGGATTTCCGAGGCGTGCCCGTGCTTGATGACGTTATGAATCGCCTCCTTCACAGCCATGATGACGTGATGTCGGATGGGACTGGCCACCGGAACGTCATCGGGCAGATCGGGAATCTCCAACCGACATCGCAACTGCGCCTGGGCACACATCTGATTCGCCATCTGGCAGACAAAGCTGGCCAGCGAATCGAGGTCGTCATTTTTAGGATTCACCGCCCAGACGGTTTCATACAACGCGCGCACCAGATCATTAGTCAGCCCGGAAACCTCGCCGAACTCAGCTCGCGCCTCATCCGAGAGATTTGGTTTTAGCTGGGCCGCAGAACTGACCAGCGCAATCTCCGTCACCCGCGCGCCGATATCGTCATGGATATTCTGGGCGATCCGAAATCGTTCCTGCTCCAGATCGCGTGACCGTTCCAAATCCTGAACCTGCCGCTTCATCCGTCGCCACGCCGAAAGCCGCCAACTGCCAGCGGCAACGGCGAGCAACGCCACTCCGAACGCGATCCAAAACCAAAACGTCTTCCAAGCCGCGACCGGCACCGTCACCAGTTGGGAACTGTTGCGCCCGGTGGGAACGCCCATGAGATTCAACGCCTCCATGCGAAACCGGTAGAGTCCCGCCGGAAGATTCGTGTAGTCCACCTTCCCAAAATCCGCCACGCCGATGCTGTAACTCTCCTCCCACTCGAACGTCAATTTTTCCCCCGGCGTGAGTTCAGGCCCTTGCACCTTGGCGGTGTTCCAGTCAGCGTGGCCTTGCGGATGATCGTCCAAAATCGCGAGGGCGACTTCCGAGTCGGAACCATAACGCATGAGTTGAGCATCGGCTGGCCGGAGTCCGCCCCGATACCACCCCGCAGGCGAAACTTCAGTAGCCTCCACCGCCGCTTTGCTGGCATCTGGTTTCACCGGCGGAATCATCAGGATACCATTCGTATGGCCCAGAGACGACCCCACCATCAAGTTACGAACCGCAAAAACTCCCACGGCCTCAGGCGGCCCCGCCGAACTGATCACCACCCAGAAACGAACAGCGTCGGCGGGAACAGTGACGAC
>JAYUAV010000238.1:0-7270 GCA_043741175.1 Verrucomicrobiota bacterium | reverse complement strand
CCGAGCTCAACGCAATCGGTATGGCGGATGGTTTTCACGCGCATCTTTTTGTCGGACTCTTTGGCGGTGACTTCCAGCGTGGCTTTCGCTTTTTCGATGAGTGGCTCGACAGTCTTGCTGGCGTGAACGGGCACCTTGAGGTGCATTTCAACTTTGGCGGCGGCGGACGTGTGGATGGTGCTCGCCGCCATTTTCGTGGGATCGTTGGTCGTGGATGCTCCCGCACCCACGGGAACGACTACGGCGGGCGCGGCTGGGATGACAATTTTCTCCGAGCAGGACGGACAATTGATTTCTGAGCCAGACCCCGTGCTGTCCACGGCGAGTTCTTGTTCACATTTCGGGCAGTTGAAGATGATGTCCATAAAAGATCAAGTTGGTTGCGTTGGTGAACCGAGGCTATGCACCCGGAGAAACCGTGACCAGAAAAAAGTTTGAACCGGAATACGTTCGCCGAATTTTTAACCGCTAATCAGCACTTATCCCCGCTTATCCAAATTGAATTAGAACGAACAGAGTGAAACGGGCTGTTTGCCGAGTTTGAACATCAAACAAGCTGGCATTAGCGGGGATAAGTGCTGATTAGCGGTTCACAATCTGGTTTGCGGTTTTAGGCAGCGCGCCATTTCAAATTCACGGTTTGCCCATGTGCCTTGTGCTCGGAATCAATTGAGCGCAACTCCAACTTCATACCATCACGCTGCGCCGTGGCGTGAATCCAGCCGGAAGGATCGCCCTCGCGAAAGATGTAAGCCACGGGCGGAAGATTCACGAGATGAATGCCGGACTCATCCTGCGAAACTTTCCAGTTGTGCGTGTGACCAAAAAACCACGCCTTGACCTGACGACGTGGACGGATGATTTCCATCAACGCTGAAGTGTCTTTCAGTCCGGCGATCTTGCCGTCGTCGCCGGGATTGTGATGGATCATAACGATGGCGGGCTTCTTGCGATTGGCGTCGAGAGTTTCGCCAAGCCACTTCAATTGTTCAGCACCGAGCGAGCCGGGCGTCTGCGCGGGCTTCTCCAGCGAGTCCAGCATGAACCAGTTCACCAACCGCGATTCAATAAGTGCCACTTGCTTATCCGCGACAGGACGACGCGCGATGGGATTCGCATCCAGAGCCGCGCGGAAATGATCGCGGTTGTCGTGATTGCCGAGGGTGAGGTGGATGGACAATCCGTCGGCGCAAAGCGGTTCAAGCAGGCCAGCGAACTGTGCATATTCACCCGGCTCACCGGAACTGAGCGCACAATCGCCCACTACAAAAACTCCAGCGGCGCGTTGCGGTAATCCAACAACTTCCCGCGCCACCGCCTTGAAGTGGTCCGCTATGACGATCTTGCTTTTCACCGCAGCCGGATCAGCCGCGATGTGTGTGTCCGCGAGTAACACCCAGGAGTTGGCGTCCGTGCGGCGCATGGCGGCGGAAAGTTGCGGCGTCAACACGAGTCCCGCGCCTGCAAGCAAGGCACGACGCAAAAACGCGCGACGCGAGACCGGAAGAAGATGGATTGGCACGGGCGATTCGTAAGCTGGATGAAGGAGTGGCTCAAGATTATTTTCAATCTGTGCTTTCGGAATGCGGCTGTGTCGCGCGCTCTATCCGCCGGCTTGACCAACAGCTTTGACTCGCAACGGCTCTGGCTGCGGCGCATAATTTCTCCGAACGTGACTAATCCTGAATCAGCAGAAAACTTCGCGCGGAAAACTTCCACCGCGCTCACCGACGGAACTTTCATCCGTCTCGTCTTGTCGCGTCCTGTCAGCAAAGAGTTGCCGCAAAAAATCATGGCGCGACTCGTCCGGTTGCGTGGCACGCCGCATCTCTCACTCACGTTGCGAAACTCCACGCAGGACATGACCAAAAATCTGCTGATGCCGCAGGTGGCAGGTTGGTTGAAAGAACAACTTGGCGGCGCGTTTCGCAGTGCGCTGCTCTGCACCACCACTCGCGACTGGCAATTCATCTCCAACGAGACGGGCGTGGCGCGTTTGGTGGATCACAAACCGTCCGAGACGCAGTTGGTCTCGCAAGATCACGACAAGAAGTCTGTGGGCATTCTCGATTCCAGCGCGGCGGATTGGTTGCACGTTTTGGAAATTTTGGATCGCGATGGGCGCGTGCGCGCGTCCATGGCGGACAAGCATCGGCAGATCAATCACTACTTGGAAATCGTTTCGCATCTCGCGAAGGAGTGCGGTTGGACTGACGCAAACGACGACGCGCCGGAACGGAGTTCGCCGCTGCACTTTGCCGACATGGGTTGCGGCAAAGGCTATCTCACGTTCGGCTTGTGGCATCTCTTCGCGCGACTTCAGAAACAACCGGTGCGTGTCACGGGCGTTGAATCGCGACCCGACTTGGTCAACACCACGAACAAACTCGCCAAGCAGATCAGCGCGAGTGGTCTGGAGTTTGTTCAAGGCGAGATCGCTTCAGTCAAACTTCCTCCGCTCGACGCGCTCATCGCGTTGCACGCGTGTAACACGGCCACGGACGCTGCGATCAAACGCGGCATCCAACTGGGCGCAAAGTTGATCGTGGTCGCGCCGTGTTGTCACAAGGAGCTGCGTCCGCAACTTGGCAAACCTGAGCCGCTCGCGCCGGTGTTGCGTCACGGCTTGATGGAAGAACGCATGGCGGAGTGGGCCACGGACGGATTACGCGCGCTGTTTCTGGAATGGGCGGGTTATCGGACGAAGATCATGGAATTTGTCGGCGGCGAACACACACCAAAGAATCTGATGATCGCGGCGGTGCGCGAGCGCGAGGCGTTCGTGGATGACGCCGCGCGCAAACGGATCGTGGAGTTGAAAACATTTCTTGGCGTGGAGCGATGCGCGCTGGACGGGTTGCTTTCAACCAACAACAAGAACGAGAGTTGACACGGATTTCACGGATTAACACAGATTCAGTCCGTGAAAATCTGTGAAATTCGTGTCTCAATAAAATGAACCTGGAATCTATTGATTGGGAATCGTTGGAGCGGATGCGGGCGGCGTTTCTTGGTGGGACGGCTGGCGCGCAGGATTATTGGCGCAGTGAATCCGATCTCGCAGCGTACGATGCGACGTTCGCTCAACGCATCGGTTGGAAGTGGGATTACGTGCTGGAGGAATTGAAGGCGCGCGGTTGGTCGCCGCCTGCGGGCGATGTTTTGGATTGGGGCTGCGGCAGCGGGGTGGCGGGTCGGGCTTACCTCGATCACTTTGGTGTGAAAGATGTCAGCGCGTTGCGTGTATTGGATCGGTCAACGCTGGCGACGGCGTTCGCGGCGAGGCGTTCGCGGGAGAAGTATTCTGGACTCAAGGTCGTTGAAGAAATGCAACGCGCTGATTCGGAGATGGGCACTCCACCGGCGGTGTTGCTCATCAGTCATGTGTTGACGGAGATGACTCAGGAACAAACCACCGCGCTCGTCTCTGCTGCGGCTTCGGCGGAATGCGTGATCTGGGTCGAACCCGGCACTTACGAGACGAGCCTGACTCTGATCGCGATTCGCGAACGACTGAGAACAATCTTCAACGTCATCGCGCCCTGCACGCATCAGGAACGCTGCGGGATTTTGTCGCCAGAGAACGAGCGGCATTGGTGTCATCACTTCGCATCGCCACCGCAGGAAGTTTTCATGGACAGCGATTGGGCGAAGTTCGCGAACATGCTGGGGATTGATCTGCGCGACTTGCCGTTGAGTTTTCTGGTGTTGGATCGTCGCCCCGCTCCGGCGTTGTCGGACTGCGCCGGAAGAGTCATCGGCCATGCGCGACTCTACAAGGCGCACGCGTTGGTGCTGGGCTGCGATGCGAGCGGCGTGAGTGATCGGCGATTGATGAAACGCCATCACCCGGAGGAGTTCCGTGCGTTGAAGAAAAACATCAGCCCAGTGTTGCGCGAGTGGGAATGTCGCAATGGCGAGATTGTGAAATCGAAACCGTTGATGGACTGAGAAAGCCGAACTGCCTGCCAGAATACATATCCGTGTTTGACGCCATGTTTGACAGGGCTTGCGCGCGTCTGAATAGTTGTCCACAACCTGATGAAACTTTGGTTCACTCGAATTTTTTGCAGCCTCATCGCGGCACTCCTTCTTTCCGAAGCCAGTGCTGGCGAAGTTCGTTCCACATGGCTTGCACACGATTCACTCGGCACCAAAGACACACTCGCAGCAGCCATCAGTCTTGCCGCCTCCAATAATTTCAACGTCGTCTATGTCAACGCCTGGAGCCGTGGCTATCCGCTCTGGCGCAGCCAGACTTTCTCGAACGAAACCGGCATCGGATACTACCCCGCCTACAACCCGCGCGACATCATTGCAGAAGCCGTCGCCGAGGGGCATCGCGTCGGAATACACGTCGTCGCGTGGATGGAATATGGATTCGTCGGCGGTTGGACGGGTTATCTGCCCGGCACGAGTGGCAAAGGAAAAATCTTCGACACTCATCCCGACTGGGTCGCGCAGCAGCAAGACGGAACAGAACTGGACGGCAGCAATTTTTATTGGATGGCGCACACTCGCCCCGACGTGCAGCAGTTCCTCATCAACATGACCAAGGAACTTGTCTCCAACTACGACCTCGACGGTGTGGAGCTGGATCGCATCCGGCTTTCGAGTCTCGCGTATGGTTACGATCCGTATTCACGCTCGCTCTACGCGGCGGAGAACGGCGGGCAACAACCGCCCACCAATACGAGTAACGCAGCCTGGATGCGTTGGCGCGCGGACAAGTTGAATTTATTTCACGCCGCAGCCTACGACGCAGTGAAGGGGTTGTATCCGCGCTTCATCGTTGGGAACGCGCCAAGCGCGTATAGTTCCAGCGCGTATTCTTCTTACAACGCCACCTGTCAGGACTGGGTCTGGTGGCTCGTCAACGGCAAGGTGGACGCGCTGGAGATGCAGTGTTACGTCCCCACTCCGACATCGTTCAGCAACAACCTCCGTTACGTGAGCATCCTCGCTTCAAATCACATAACAAAAATCAGCCCGGCGTTTGCGCTGCGACCCAACAACATCTGGATTGAATACACCAATCTCGTGAAATACGTGGACGTGGCGCGCAGCGGCGGCTTCAGCGGTCAAGGCGTCTGGTATCACGCCGATCTCGCCATCTCGAATAACTACCCGAACCTCTACACGAATCGTTACCTGACTCCGTCCGCGCCGAGTTACCTTCCCGCAGACTGGCGCACGCATCGCGGCGTCACCGCGATTTCAAACACCGCCGACGCCGTGCGCGCTGGCACCTGGACATCCAGTGCCAATCAGGGTTATTCCGGCAACTCCATTTATGCCGCCAGCGGCGCGCTTGCCACGGTTGATTACTATTTCAACGTACCGACCAACGGCATCTATGAGGTCTATGCGTTCTCCGTCATCAGCGGCAATCGCGCGACGAACGCGCCCTACGCTTGCTTCGACACCTACGGAAACGTCGTCACCAATTACGTGAACCAAACGCTCACGGCCAACACGCGATGGTCCAAACTTGGTGATGTGCTCCTCGCGCCCGGTCGCCATCGCGTCGCGCAACTTTCCAATCTCGGCGTGCCCGCCGGACAACTGACAAGTGCGGATGCGGTGATGATCTCGCTCAACCGCCGACTTTCCGAGAGGCCGACGCTCGCTCACCTCGGTGCGGTGACGAACGGACAACTTCCGCTCAGACTCGGCGGCAATGTCGGTCAACGGTTGCGAATCGAATCCTCCACGAACCTCGTGAACTGGACATCGCACACCAATATCACGATGTCCGGCGCGCTGGGGAATGTTGCCGTCAGCACTACGAATGCGCCGTTCAGATTTTATCGCGCTGCCCTCGCGCCTTGAGCACGGTGCGCTTTCTGTGTTACGTTTTCCGTCAAGTAACTGCGACAACCTCCGCGAATACGTGACGCAAAGCGAAACACAAAACACGTCCTTCACCTCCCGACAGCCGTCTCCACCCGCAACTCATCAAACCAGATCGGCGTTCCGGCGAACGGACTGCCCAGCACAGACGCCTTGCCTGCCACTGGCTCTTCCTTTTCGTCAGCGGAAATCATCCAGTCCTTCGACTCACTGCCGCCTTGCCACGCCTTGCCTTCGATCTTCCACTCGCCGGACTTGATCGCGCGAATCTGCAACCGCAATTGCGTCCACTCGCCGGACTTCCAATCGAATGCCAGCGTCGCCTTCACCTCCGCATCGCGCAAAAGCTCCACCGCTTTTTTCCCTGGCGACACCTGCAACTTCCATCCGCTCACGCCGCCAAGCCCAACGCCAAACGTCGGCGCGCGCCGCCCCTTGCTCGTGCCGAAAATCTTCGCGCTCGCAGCGACGTTTTCTTTTTCCGACGGCCCGAACTGCACCGCGAAGCTGTCCAGCGGCGCGCCCGGAAGTTCGAGAACTTTATTCGTCCCGTCCGCCTTCACGGCGAACTCACCACCCAGCACCATGATTTCCTCCGGCACTTTGCCGACCTCGGACTTTTCAAAATCGTTTTGATAAACTGGTTTGCCCGCATCCTCGGCAAAAGAAGCGCAAGCCAAACTCAGCAACCCACAAAGTAAAAAACTTTTCATCCGTGTTAATCCGTGTCCATCCGTGGTTAAAAATTATTCGTTCCTCAACGCCTTCAACAAATCTCCGCGCACCGCAAACCGCGTCGCCGCCCACGTCCACGCTGCGCCGTTCACCAGCACCGCGCCCAGCGTGATGGCCAGCGACAACACCGGCAACTCCCCATTCGCCGAGAGCAGCGCAGGCAACACTGCCACCGCCGCCGCGATGATTCCGAGCGCAAGCCCCGCCAGCAACAACGCGCCGTTCTCCATCAGGAGCAATTGTTGCAGCGTCGCCTTGCGGAAACCCACCGCCATCATCACCGCCAGTTCACCGCGACGCTCCAGCACATTTCTCAGCACCACGATTCCCAAACCCACGCTGCCGAGTAGCAATCCGAGTCCGCCCAAAATTTGAAATGTGCCGAGATACGTGTTCTGCACTGCGTTGAATTGGTTGAGCCGCGTCACAGTCGGCGTCAGTTCCAGTCCCACATCCTGCATCGCCCGCGACAACGCGGCGGACACCTGCGACACGGCGTTCGACGGCGCATCCATCAGAAACATTCGATACCCGCTCTCACCGGGAAACCGCTTCACGAACTCTGCTTCATCAATGATGAGTTGTCCTTGCAAGATCGAGTTCGCCACCGCGCCGACGATCCGCACTTTGAACGGCTGCCCGCGCTCGTCCATGTAATCAATCGTATCGCCGATTTTCTTGT
>JAYUAV010000237.1:0-10493 GCA_043741175.1 Verrucomicrobiota bacterium | reverse complement strand
GAATCGCATCGCCCGTGAACAGGTCGCGCTCGTAGCCCGACGCGATGTCGTCGCTGGAGTAGAAAAAGCCCGCTTCGATAAAGCCCGTCGTGGGCTGGTATTCCCAACGCAAACCGCCACTCGCGTTCAACCCTTTTGGGGTGGGCTTCTCATAAACATCGGGGAAGAACGAGGCGAATTGTTGCTTGTAATAGTTCGCAAGCCAGAGGGAACGATAATCGGTGAAACCCACGTAACCGCCGCCCGCCACGTATAGCGTGAGGGTGTTGTTTAATTTTTGTCGCAATGAAAGCGAGCCAGCATCGTAGTTCTCTGTGATGCGTTCCGGGTAGCCAAGAAAGTCGAAGAGTACAAAGTTTTCATAGTCCTCGCCGATGGTGTTGTGGGTGTAATTGATTCTCCAGTCCGTGCTGCCGTGCTTCTGACCGTAGTTGAGCGCCGAGGATGTGATTTCAATATCAGACGCGAGCAGTGCTTCAAACGAAACCTCGCCTCGTCGCTCCACGGGCGGGCCGGTGGCCGTCTCGATCATTTCCGTGCCTTGCGATTTTGCGGCGGCAGGTTTGGGTGGAGGTTTGATGCCATCAATGAGAGGACGCAACTTCTTCGTGCCTTCAAACCCCGCGTTCTTGTAGAGCAGGCGGAAGTCCGGTTTCTCTTTCGTCGCGTGCGTGCCGTCAATCACCACGATAAACGGCGTGCCCGCGCCGCCGAGTTTTTCAAGCAACGCGCCGTCGAGATCGTTCAAGACAAACTCCGCGCCGGTGTCCGTGATGTATTTGGCGGTGAGTTTGGGATTGTCCTTCTCGATATTGATGGAGACGACGCGCACGGGCACACCGTGCGGATTGCCTTTCTTGGCGGCGTAAAATTTTTGAATGCCGCCCTCAATCTCAATTGAGGCTTTCCGGCACGGCGCGCACCAGTAGGCGAAGAAATCGAGGACGACGATTTTCCCGGCGAAGTCCGCGAGCTTCACCTTCTCGATGGATTCCCACTTCGGCAACTCAAAGTCGGGCGCGGGCGTGGTCTCTGCGCGTCCAGTTGAAACTGGAGACAGCAATACCTCAAATCCGAGGAAGAATTTTGAGAGCGATGACATTTTCATGATTCAACGGCAGGAAGTGCAACCGGAGTTTTGCGCTCCACCCGTGGCGGCGAAGCCCGTGGCCATCTGAGGGAACAACCGGGACGAATTGTAAGTGAACGCGGCGGAATCCGAGAAAGTCATGTTGGGCTTGGCCACTAGCCGCTGCTCGCTGGGGCGCATGGTAGTGCAGCCCGTCAAGCCTAAGACCATGAGCGCGCCCAAGCCAGCCAGCGTGAATCGCTGGTGGAAGGATGCCGTTTCACTTCGCATCTGAAGTTTTGATTTCATACCGGGCACTGATAAGAGGCCGGGGGCGAGATTTTATTCCTTACAAAGAAACATTTTTGCGCTGGAAGGAAGGTTGCTGCGGTTGCGCTCCGGCCCGGCCTGAAAATCATTGCGCCAACTAGAGAAGTTTTTCGAGCAGTGCTTTGTCCGCCTGTGTCACGAGCAGATACAGGTTGTCACTGGTCGCCCAGCTCGCGGTGTTTTGAGAGCCGACTTTCGCGAGTGCAGGTGTGGCGTTGACGTTCGCATCTGGAAACGCCGTGCGCGGCATCACGAACAGATGCACCACCCGGCCTTCTACCATGAAACAAACGAGCGCGAGTTTTTTGCCCTGCCATTCAATCGTGCGACAGCCGATGCTGGGAAATTGTTCCAACGCTTTCGGAAGATCGGCTTTCATCAACGGATGCTGCTGGCTCAACCACTGGCGCACTTCGGGCAGGCGGTCGGTGGCGATGTCGAGCTTGGGAAACTCGCGAAGGAATTGCGCCATGTCCGTCCGATACGCGGCGAATGATCCCGGCGACGCAGCGGGCGTGCGGTTCAACCACAGCGCGGCGATCAATCCCAGCAGCGCGAAACTCGCGGCCATCGCGAGCGTGAACGAGGGTCGGCGCGGTCTGCCTGCGATGCGTTCCCGCGTCCCGGCGAGGATTTGTGCGAGCAACTCTTCCGGCAGCGGCGCGGCTTTGAGTTTTGCGGCGATGGCTTTGTCACCCGCTTGCTCGGCCTCGAACCACGCGCGCAATTCCGCATCGTAATGAACCAGTGCCAACGCCTCCGCCATGCGCGGATCATTTGCGTCCGCTCCATTCGGGCGGCAGGCGGCCAATACTAATTTTGCTTCTTCGCGATTCACGATGCTTGTGTTGCTTTCCCGGAAATGATGCGCCGGAGTTGTTGTTTGCCTCGCGCAAGCCGGGACATCACCGTGCCAATTGGCACGCCGAGGATGTCGGCGATTTCCCGATACGAGTTGTCTTCGACATAAAATAACAGGAGCGGCGCGCGTTGAACTTCGTCCACTTCCAACAATGCCTCCATGACGAGCGCGGCGTCCATCTTCGCCACAGTTTCCGTTTCCACGGCGGGCAATTCATCCTCGACCAGGCTGATGTCCACCTGCGGAAACCGCTGTGCATGGCGGCGGTCGCCGAGGAACTCCCGATACAGCGTGGTGCAAAGCCACGACTTGAGTTTTGAGGCGTCGCGCAATTGTCCTCCTTTCGTGGCCCAGAGATAAAACGTCTGCTGCGTCAGGTCCAGCGACTCAGCTTCGTGGCGCGTCAAGCTCAAGGCAAAGCGGTACAGCATGGCATAATGCTCCGTCACGACTTGGTCGAATTGCAACTCCGCCATCGTTGTATGAGTTGTTGCCACGGGTTTTATTCCATCCGAATCGCCAAAAACATTTTTGCGGTGTTGCTTTTATCTCACCGGGAATAAGTCGGCACTTCACGTCTCACACCCACGAACCGGAAAAATGTCGGCGCATCATTCGATGCGTTGAACTCCCGGAAATTACAAAACCAAAAACAGAAAGCGAGTCATACCATGTTGCTCCTCGATAAAATCCTCAAACCCGCCACGGTTGCCGTGAGTGTGGTGACACTGCTGGCCTTCAGCGTTCCTGTGCAGGCCGGCGATTACGAAACCCGCGTCGTCGCGGACGGACTCACGCGCCCCACTGGCATTGTTGCTGGCGGAAATCGCACGCTCTATATCACGCAACTTCCGACGCCCGGCGTGCCTGGCCCGATGGGCGGACAAAATACGGTTGATCGAATCAAACTTGGCAGTGGCAAAATTCAGAACCTGACCACGGGCGAACCTGAGCCGACCAATCTCGCTCTCAGCAAGAAGGGCGAACTATATTGGACGTGCAAATCTGCCGGGGTGATTCTCGAACGCAATGACAAGGGCGTTGTCACCCCGTTTCTCACTGGCCTCAGCAAACCCAGCGGCATTGCGGTGGATCGCTGGGGTTTTGTTTATTTCACGCAAGTTCCCACGCCCGGGGTCGCGGGTCCGAACGGCGGCACGAACACCGTCAATGTTTCTGACGGCGTGGATATTGACGTACTCACGCTGGGTGAACCTGAACCCACGGACATCACCGTGTCCCGCAACGGCACGGCGTATTGGACGTGCAAAAGCGCAGGCGTGATTCTTTGCCGGACTGCGGACGGTAAGGTGACGCGCCTTTTGAAAGACTTGAGTAAACCCACCGGCATCGCGCTTGATCAGCGGCGGCACATTCTCTACTTCACCGAAGTGCCCACGCCCGGCGTATCCGGCAACAACGGCGGCGCGAACAAAGTTTCTGCGTTCGATCTGGAAACCGGCGAACTGGAATTAGTGAACGGAGGCGACCCCGAACCCACCGACATCACCGTCGCGCCAAACGGCAGCGTATTCTGGACGTGTTCGTCTGCGGGCGTGATCGTCCAAGCGCGTGATGTGCGCGAACACTGCGACTGGAATGGCCAAGACTGATCCGAGTTAATCCAAATCACCAGGCTCGACCCGCCGGAGAAAACCGGTGCGGTCGGGTATTATAGTTTTGAGGTTTAGGCGACGACGTAAGGAGGCGGACATGATCTTGCCGACGAAGATTTGAAATCGTGGTGGAGGAAAACCCGCAAGCTGGAAACAGTAAATCTGCGGCTTTTCAACTCACAGAAACTTCTGATGGGAGCAGGCTCGCGATGGCACTCTCGAAATCTTTCAGTGAAAACGGTTTTGCCAAGCACTCCTTGTTTTGACCAGCTAAGAACGTCTGCATCTGTTCGTTGACCACGTCGCCGGTCATGAAAATAAGTCTGGCCGCCAGGGCAGGATTAAACTTGAGCAACCGTTCGTAAAATTGTTGTCCGCCAAGCCCCGGCATTTTCCAATCGCAAATTACCAGATCGTATTTCCGGTCTTGCAGGCGCGAAAGTGCTAGGTCGGCGGAAGTGACCACCTCCACCTGATAGCCGGAATTGAGCAAGAGTTCTTTCACCATTTCGAGAATGGATTCTTCGTCATCAATGACGAGGACAGTCTGGCCGTTTCCGTTCCGCTGTTTGACAAAGGTGGTTTCCAAAGCGGGGTTGGCGGTGTGCCGGTCAGTTTCCGGAGGTGCGGGCAGCTCGATGATGAACTTGGCGCCATCACCCGGCTGGCTTTGCACCACGATGGTTCCGCCGTGTTCCTTGACGATTCCATAGCAAATACTAAGGCCGAGACCGGTGCCTTTGCCGACTTCTTTGGTGGTGAAGAACGGATCGAACAACTTGGATAGATTTTCCGTGCTGATCCCCGGCCCGCTATCGTGGAATATGATCTTGATCTTTCCGGCTTCCCGACTTGTGCTGATGCGGATGCTACCTTTTGTTTCATGTTCTTCCATCGCCTGCCGCGCGTTGTTGACGATGTTGATAAAGACTTGTTGGATTTGATGCGGGTCAACCATGACCAGCGGCAGTTGGGCGTCAAATTCCGTCACGATCTCAATGCCACTGGTGCGGAGTTGATAGGCGAGAATTTCGACGGACTCCTCAATCAATTTGTTTAGGGCGGCGGCTTTGCGCTCGGGTTGGTGTTTCCGTGAAAAGCTCAACAAGTTTTGGACGATCTTCCGGCAACGCACGGCACTCTGGTGGATCATTTGCAGATGGCGTTTCTGTTGCGGAGGCGAATCCCCCATCTGCAACAGTTCGGAGAAACCCATCACTGTGGTGAGCGGATTGTTCAACTCATGCGCCACGCCCGCCACAAATTCGCCGATGCCGGAAAGTTTCTCGCTCTGGATCAATTGCGCCTGCGTGGTCTTGAGAGAGTCCACGGTTTTCTCCAGTTGCTCACGGGAGAATCGGAGATTGTCGGTCATGTGATTAAAGGCTTCAGCCAGTTCGCCGAACTCGTCGCGTGAAGCCAGTTCCACGCGCCGGGTGAAATCGCCTTTGCCAATAGCTTCCGTGTAGGCCCGCAAATCCTCCAGCGGTTCGGTGACGCGCCGCACATAAATCCAGACGATGGCGATGCCGACGATGATCGCCGCGAGACTCACGAGCAGGATCAGTTGTTGCGTCTCGCGCAACACCCGCAACGGTTTCTCATACGAGGAAAGAATCAGATAGCTCAACGGGCCAGTGGCGTTGGCGGTTTTCAAAGTGCCGCCAAGACACAGAAAGTGTTCGTCATTCAAGACCAGTTTTTCCAGTTTGCTGCGCCCGGACGTGGCTGCCTGTTTGATTTGATCCGGCAACATCGCCTCCAGTTCCCGCGCTCGCGCGGTGGAAACCACGGCCTGACCATTCGCAAGCAGCAAGACTTCGCCTCGCGCCAGTTCGCGCACATCTTCGGTCAACGTATCCTCGACGCTGAAGACGAACGTCGCCACGACATCCTCGCGCAAGCGGATGGGCACGGCGACCACATCCAGCAGTTGTTCGCCATTTCGCACCACGCCCACGGTCGCACCATTGGTGACGGCGGCGGCGGCAAGCCCAGCAGTCGTTGATTCAAACTCCGCCAATTTTATCCACGTATTGTCTGCCATCGTCAGGCGCGGGCCATCCAGCGGTGACACCATGATCACCTTCGCAAATTTTTCGCGGATCAATGTGTTGAGAAAATTGCGGATGGTTTTTTGCGCGGCCTCGGAAAACCCTTCCCCATCGGGCGCGAACAAGGCGGCGTGCGCCTTGAACAACGGCTCGCTCTCCACCTTGCGATAGGAGGCAAGCAGACCGTCCAAGCGCATCTGCTGGACGTGGCTCAACACGGCGTCGGAGGTGTGGAGTTGTTCGGACGCATCGGTCTGGACTTGCCGCGTGACGCGCTGATTGATGAGCCACATCGTGGTCGCCATGAGCAACACCATCACGCCCACGACGGGCACGATGACTTTCGTGCGAAAATTAAGAAGGATGGCGCGCTTGAGTTTTCCCATGGTCAATGCTTGGGAAGATTTTTGATGCCGAGAGTGAAGTTCGCAGTCGCTTCACCTTCAGCAGGCACGGTGATTTCCTGCGACTGGCTGGGCAGTCGTTCATGCCAAGCTTTCAATCTGTAAGTGCCAGCGGGGACATTGGTGATCGTGTAGCGGCCCTGCTCGTCCGCCACGGCGAAATAAGGATTTTCCAACACCAGCACCGTGCAGTGCATGTTGGCATGGATGGAACAAAACACCTCCACGCGCCCAACCTTGTCGAAAGTCACGCGCTTGTCCGGCGGGTTGCCTTTGTAAAGATCAAGGTCGAACGATTTCGCGTCCGACATCGAAAACACGTTGTGGAAAATCTCGTCATTGTTCGGCCACTCCACGGTCGTGCCGACCACGATGGGCATGACGCTCGGACTGAAGTTGGCCTTCTCCTGTTTGATGCGCTTCGTATCCACCCGGGCCATCGCGTTCGTTCCGGCATTCGTGGCAACGCTGGCGTTGGTGATCACGCCTTCGAGGTGAACCACAAAATTGCGAAGCTGCGTGTAATCCACGCGCTCGATGAATTTGTATTTGCGACTGTCGTATTGACCACCGCCAGCAGAAGATTCGGGCACGGTTTTTCCCTCGGCACGGACAGTGCCGGAAATTGTGCCAGCGTGGGTGACAACAGTCAGGGCAAGGCAAACAGTTACAGTGAGGATTGAAATTTTCATCCAGCGTTAGAATTTGAAGGCGGCTTCGGCAGTCAGAAACTTTTCAGTGCGGTCACTTCCGGAAATTTTGTTTCCTTGCTCCAAACCGTATTCGACCTTGAACAACAGGCTTTCGCTCAGGCGATAACCCAGTCCGAAACTCCAACGCCACATTTCGTCCACCAGCTCGTTGTTGTCAGTGAAATACTGTTTGAAGTTTCCGTAGCCCACGACGGGGAAGCCTTTGTCCGCCAGGATGTGACTCCAGCGACTTGCGAAATAAATTTTATCCGTCAATTCCTGCACTCCTTCCACATAGTAGTAATACACATCGCGACGGTTGTCGGCGGTCGTATCGTTGTCGTCGAAATGGATGTAGCCGCCCGCCGCCGCCAGATGCCCGCCCTTCCAGTGCGCCCGCCAATCCAACTCAACCAGTTCTGCGTGCGATAGACTCGTCGTCGCCATGGATCCCAACGCGCGAATGAAGCCACCGCCAAACCACAACTCGGACATCTCATAACTCGGAACATCCGACGAACCAGTTCGCATGGCACTCAGGCTGACATCAAGCCACTTGGTCGGCGCAAAACCAATCCGCGCCGTCACGGCTTTGTCCGAAGTATAATCGCGCAAACTCGGATGCCCGCCGTTCTGCACCGCCAGCGCGTATTTGACCGGCCCCACACGCCCGAACAATTCGATGCCTTCATCCACGCCCCAAGTATCGCTCAGTGAATGAGAGATCAGCGGATTGCGAATGGCATCACGGGTTTGGTACTCCTCGCCGAACGGAATATCAAAGCGTCCGATCCGCACATTGACCTGTCCCGCGCCGCCCCAATGTTGGGAAACATTCTCGAAGTCGAGATAGAGTTCACCCATCGTAAAAGAATTATTAGGAAAATTATTGGGGTCGGCATTTTCGCGAAGAACCAAGTTGAGTTCCGAAAAGACATACACATCATCCCAGATCGGAGCTTCAAGAAATAACTTGGCTTCGTCTGCGCGGAATTCTGAATTGGGAAATGCACCCGTGGGGCCGGTGTCGAAAACACCCACCGCACCTTCACCGCTGATGTGTAACCGCCCGAAATTCACGCCGCCGGAATCCTGCGCCTCGGTAGAAGAAGATTTTCCGCCACTCACCACGCTTCCAGCCTCAACACCATTCCGGGATGAAGCCTGCTCAATCTCGCTGACGCGCCGGCCCAGATTTTTGATCACATCCTGCTGCTCCTGCAACTGCCCGCGCAACGTCTGGTTTTCCGCCCGCAACTGTTCCGCCATTTTCTGCCAGGACATGTCGGCCTCAGCACAGGGTGCGTTCCCGCTGGTCGCCAGCAACATCGCCGCGCCAGCGCAAACGACAATGATGGTGTGAATCGGGCGCAGCATAGAATAGTTTTAGCAGTCGTCGTGCCCACCAGATTCAATTCCAAGCTGATGACAAAATTCGTCGGGCGCGGCTTTGGGCGCGGCAGGGCTGAGAGCATTTTTGTTCAGAGACCGGAGTCGAAACTGGAAGTAATACGCAACGCTGCTCAAAATTGAGGCAGCGAAGGCGGCAATTAAAACACTCAGTCGGGAAGCCCACCCGCTGCGGATAGAGACCGTCCGCGTTCCTACGGCTACCACTTCGGATCGTACCGCTCTGGATGTTTCATGTCTGCGTAGTCGAACGGCACCGCCTCCACATGACCGTCGGCCATTGTGACATTGGCGCGTTTGGAATGGCGGCTCGTCAATGGATAACCCGGCGGCAACCAGCGTCCGTCATCAATCACCGCGCTGCCCGGGCCGTCATCTACCGAGCCTTTTTCTTCCGCCAGCATGATCTTGCCCGATGGATTTCGGATTTTTTCACTCTTGTTGAGAATGATCAACGTGCGATCCCGTGAAATGAAACTGGCCATGCCTGCATCACTGTGGGCATTGAGCGAGTAGCTGTAAAAATACTGCTCCATGCCCGGATTGCTTTTCCACAACACCTCGCGCGTCTCGGCGGCGCGGTCGGCGGGACAGCGCAACAGTCGTGGTTGATACTGGCCGATGGATTGGATCACGCTGCCGCGCTTCGGATCGCGCATGGTGACGTTGCCGGAAGGATCAGCCGTCATCTGCCACCAGAGCCAGTCCTCCGGTTGCGCGCCCAAACCGCTGTGCGGGGAACTCGTGGGAAACGTGTCGTGGTTGTCCTGGAGATAAAGTTGAAACCCGATTCCCAACTGGCGGAGATTGTTCAAGCACGCTGCTGATTGTGCGCGGGACTTGCTGCGCCCCAACGCGGGCAGCAGCAACGCCGCCAAGATTGCAATGGTAGCCAAGACCACGAGCAACTCCACCAGCGTGAAGCCGTCGTGTCTGGATTGTTGTCGTTTCACGCGCATGAAGAACTTTTTGTTCGCAGGCAGAGTGTGTGTCAGGAACATCAGCGTGACAACTCTGTCGTCCGCCCGCAGTTCTCAAAAAACAAAATGCCCCGGACAGTTTGTCCGGGGCGTGTGTCAACTCAACGGGAGTTAGACGCTGATTTATTTTCGTTGCATCACGGTGCGACAGGCGTCGTCTGACGGAAACGATAGAAACGTTGCGGCGCATCTCCCGCAGTCATGTCCACGAATTCTTCCGGGTCGGATGTCGTGCCGATCTCTTGCCAGGTAACCATGTTGGCTGACGTTTCCACCGCCCAGGTAATCACCGGCGTATTTGTTGGCGGCGCGACGAGGGGATTGTTGAACACCGTGGGCGGCAGCGGCACGACGACGTGGCGGTTGGGATGACGGCGCAGAAATACTCGCTGGGCGCGGGTGAGGTAAGGATGTGCCGGATACAGCGCGGTGTCGCGAATGGTCACGCCCGCCATGGTGTGGCTGTTGGCGGCAGCACTGAATAAATACGGCGGCGGGAAAACATTCAGAGACGGCTGCTGCAACGTCAGTCCGACAGTCTCCACCGGCTCGGTGATGCCATCGGTGATCGTCACGACGCCGGGCAGAGTCACGTAGTCCACGCCGTTGCTGGCCGTGCCGTCGAGCGTGTAGGGCACGGTGAAGTTGGTGGCCGAGCCGCTGATGCGTGAGACGGTGAACGCAGCGGTGCGGCTGTAAACATTTTCCTCGACGGCCTGAACGTCGCTGGCATAAACGCTGACGCGAAGGAGGGGGCGATGTTTGTTCATAATGTTTGGTTCGGTTGACTCTGGCTGGGTTCACTCGCATGGACACAGAGTCCGAACCCCTTTTGCAGATCGTGTACCACGGAGAAAACGGGCGTTTTGATCCGGGTGCGGAACAAAGCAGCAAGCGCGCATTCCGGAATTGGAACGCGCAGTCACCGTCGTTCCGAATCCGGTATGATCCGGGAGATGCTCGTGCCACTGCCCATGGGGTGTGACTGAAAGTGCCGCGCAGTATTTGGAGTGCGGAGACTTGTCTCCGCTTTCGTTGCCTGAGCGACTTGTCGCCGCTTTTCTGCTGGGACGACT
>JAYUAV010000236.1:0-1834 GCA_043741175.1 Verrucomicrobiota bacterium | reverse complement strand
TTCACGCCGCTAAAGCCCATCTCCTTCACCTTGCCGAGCCAGTGCCACATGCGACGGCGCGGATCAGTGGCGTGAACACCACAAATCACCGGCACTTCCTCCACCACGGGCAACACTTCGTATTCGCCGATCTCCATCGCGATGGCATTGGCGTCGCCGTAAGCCATCAAGCCGCACGTCGAGCCGTGACCCATCATGCGAAAGCGACCAGAGTTGTAGATGATGATGAGATCAGCCCCGCCCTTCTCGATGAATTTGGCGCTGATGCCCGTGCCCGCACCGGCGGCGATGATGGCATCGCCCTTCTTGACGGTGCTCATCAAGCGGTCGCGAACTTCTTTGCGCGTGTAAGGATTACCTTTTCCAGTCCAAGGGTTCGGCATAGTGCGATGAGTTTATTCAGACTGACGATTGATTAACAAATTCAAAAACAATCCATGGGCAATTCTCGACAGTTCGGAGGTTTTGCATGACGCACTTCTCGAACTGTTAATCACCCGCCAAAAAAGAATATACAAATCCGCCCGGTTCGGTGTCTATGAGGTGAAGTGAATGACGGACAGACACCGCAGTGGTGCGAACGATTGTATCACGCGAAGGCGACCGAACTGGTTCTTTACGGTCGCGCACTGGGTCTTACCCACGCGGAAGCCGAGGACGTGGTGCAGGAAACTTTCCTGCGTCTGCTCCAAATGCCAGACGCGCCGGAGCGGCCTCAGCATTATTGCGTGCGAAGTTTTAGGAATCATGCGTTGAATCACAAACGCTCGCTCTGGCGGCGTGTGGCGCGGGAGTTTGAATCGAGTCGCTGGTTTGAGCGTGCCTCGGATGAATCCGCCAACGAACGCGCAGCAATGCGTTGCCTGGGTGAACTGCCCGTGCCGCAGCGCGAGGTGATCGTGCTCAAGCTCTGGCACGACTACACATTCGAGGAGATTGGAGAATTGTTGGAAGTCTCGCCGCACACGGCGGCGGGGCGTTACCGCTACGGTCTGGAGAAACTCCGGGCCTGTATGAAAGGAGAATCGCATGAAAGACATGAACACGTTGGAGGAACAGTTGCGTTCCTGGAAACCGCGCCACCCATCGCCGAGAGTTGAGCGAAGTCTGTTCGGCGCGCGACAGCATTTCAGCATCACGTTGCCGAGGTTGGCGGGCATCCTCACGCCGACGATGGCGTGCCTGATGGTGACGGTTTCACTGTGGCGACAGGTGGAGCAACCGATCTTGCATGAGAGCGATGCGCAGACTGCGGTCATCGCCATGAGCATGAGTAACCAGAATTACGCACCATATCTGGCCACAAGTTTTCAACCTACAGCCAATCGTCTGGACACTTTTGGATGGACAAACAGGGGGTATTCCAAGTCTAGTGTGCCCTCTTTTACGCCCCAAAAAGGCAACTAATTTACAATGAGCATGGACAATACGAAAGCGGCTACGGCCAAAACTAAAACTCCGGAAGCCACTCCGCCCGCAACCAAAGTTCCCGCCGCCATCCCCGCGAAAACTCCGCCGCTGTTCCGGCGGATTGATTGGCTGACGTTTCTCGTCACCGCGCTATGCGTCTGGGCTGGTTACTTCTGGACGCTTGCTCCTGATCTCGGATTGGAAGACTCCGGCGAACTCGCCGTGGCTTCTATGTATGCGGGTATTCCGCATCCGCCCGGTTATCCCGTGTGGACGATTTATACTTGGCTGTGGGCGCACTTCCTCCCTATCGGCAACATCGCTTGGCGCGTCGCACTCGGTGAAGCCACGGCGGGAGCCATCGCATGCGGATTGATCGGCCTGCTCGTCTCGCGCGGCAGCAGCATGTTGATGGAAGGCATCG
>JAYUAV010000235.1:0-3261 GCA_043741175.1 Verrucomicrobiota bacterium | reverse complement strand
GGTTTCTCCGAGACGACATAATCGTCGGCAGCACCACGCATTCCGATTTGGTAAACGAATATTATCGCGCTGAAGGGAAACTCCAAAACCCCTTGGCTGGCACCGGTGCTGACTATGTATTTGTTTCCATTGATTCGCGCTTTTTTACGGAAGCGAAGGAGATGGTGGAGAAGCGATCTGCCATTGAAGATGCGCTGAATCAAAAATTGCAGTCGGCTCACAGCGGTCGCCTGCTCGGTGGTGCGTTTGGAGCGCAATATGGTTATATCGATTTGCTGTTGTTCGCCGGGCAAAACAGTCTCGAAATCGTTGAGCGCGTTCTTCGTGAACAGAACCTGCCCGCTGGAACAGCAATAAACTTCTTCGCAAAGGAAAAGATTTCTCAACGGGTTGTTATTTAACGCTCGCATCCTTTATCGAAAGCGGTGCTAAAGCCATCGCACTCCAAACGCTGGCGCGCTGGCCCGGCGTCCTCGAACATCGCCAATCATCTTGGACTGCGCTGGCAACGCATCGCGGCGACGGCGCTTTCGCCTGGCACGAACGGTTGCGCATTGATGCACGCCTCACCCAAAGCGGTGTCGCGCTGCGCTTGCCCCCGCACTCCATGACGCGTTCGGATTTGCCCAGCGTCCTCAAACATCGCGCAGCGTCCGGACTGCGGCGCGTTCACTGCCGCCTTTCCCCGGAGCGCGGGTCTGTGACCCGCAGCAGCTTCGCAAACCCAGCGCAGTCGGAATTACCTGAAACGTTTGACCCATCGAGGTGCTGCGGCTCACAGAGCCGCGCTCCGGCGGAATTTCGCCGGGATAAGGGGAGAACACCCCATAGGCAGCGCGCCGCAGGACGATACACTTGCCGGGTATGAATCTAATATTACTTGTGGTGGTTCTGCTTCTCTTGTTCGGTGGCGGCGGGTTTTACTTTGGCGGCCCGGCCATCGGCGGCGGCGGACTTGGACTGGTGCTGCTGATCTGTCTGGTCATCTATTTCATGGGCGGCTTCCGCGGCGCGAAAAGCTGAGAGTTGGCGCAATGCCTTGCGGACAGTCGCGCTCCGCTGTTTCGTCCCGAAGGGATAACGGGAAATTAGCCAGCCACAACGTGGCTGGAAAACGTCCACACAAATCATCGCGCCCTGAAGGGACGCTGGATGTTTCGCGGGTGATTCCGCCGTGCCATCCGGCACGGAATATTTTTCACAACCGGCCCAGCCTTCGTAGCTGGCTAAATTCCTCTCGTCGCTTTGCGACGTGCGGTTTCGTCAACCCTTCCGCAAAACGAGTCAGACTTGAACGCGCAATTGTAGGAGATCCCATTGGTTGCCGTAGAGTTCGCGCGGTCGTGTAGCGTTGCTTCTGGACTTCATCCTTCATCCGCCTTCATAAAATTCCGGCGCGACGAGTCGGACTTCGGCGCGTTCACGCCGCTTTTGCCCGCGCCAAGCGACATCACGTTTATGAGGCTGTCACGTTTATGAGGCTTTACTGGCGCGTTGAATGCGACAAAATAGTTTCTACACTTTATGAAAACTAAACTTCGGTATTTTCAGGCCATCACGGGTGTTGCTCTGTTCAGCATGCTTTCACTCACGGGCTGCACGTCCATCTACAACGCCACGATGGAGGGCGTGTTCGGTTACGAGAAACGGGAGTTGTTCAAAAAATCTGTCGCGTCACTACAGAGCGAGCAGAAGGATGCTCAGAAGGAATTCAAAGACGCACTCACCCGGCTCAAAGAGCTTTACGGCTTTAGCGGCGGCGAACTGGAATCCGTTTATGAGAAGGTGAAAAGTTCTTACGAGCGTTGCGATGGCGAGGCCAAGGCCGTCCACACACGCATCGGAAATATGGAAGACCTCGCCAAGTCCATGTTCAGTGAATGGGAAAAGGAGATTCAGCAATACACCAACCCGAACCTCGCTGCCACGAGTCGGGATCAATTGCGCCAGACGAAAGATCGTTACTCGCAACTTTCCAAAACCGTCCACGAAGCTGAGTCCGCCATGCAGCCCGTGCTGGGTCAACTCAAGGACAACGTGCTATTCCTGAAACACAACTTGAACGCATCTGCCATCGGGTCGTTGCAGGGTGAGGCCAGCGGTATCCAGAAACAGATTGAGCAACTGCTCACGCAGATAAACACAGCCATCGCCGCGTCGGATAGTTTCATCAAGACGCTACCGAAGTGAGTTCCGTGGTAGGGCGCGTCACCTGCCTGACGAGAAGCGGCGCGCACGGAGTGACGCGCCTTAGCTTTCACACCGCGACTTCGTCCGGCAGATTCTTCTGGATGATCTCGATCACGCCTTTCACGTTCAGCGGCTTGGCGATGTAAGGAAATCCACCGATGACTCCATCGCGCGCGTCCACCTCGTGTTGCTTCACCGCTGCGGTGAGGAAGACGATGGGTAGTGTTTTGAACGCGCGCGTGTTTCTCAATTTACCAGCGAGTTCGCCGCCGCTCATGCCGGGCATCATCACGTCGAGCATCAGCAAGTCAGGTTTGAATTCAATGGCTGCACCCAGCACTTTGTCCGCGTCGTTCTCGGCGCGCACGGTGTAGTTGCCGGTCTTTTCCAGATTCAACCGCAGCAACTGCGTGATGCCGGGTTCGTCGTCCACGATGAGTATGCGTTTCTTGTTCATAGTTATCTCCGTTGGTTCATGTGCAGAATGACACCGTCAACTTGTTGCCATCTCCCTGCTGTTGTCGCTCCAGTTTCCCGCCGTAAAGCTCAATGATCTTCCGCGACACGAGCAATCCAAACTCGTCTCCCGCTCGCGCAGAAGTTTTCCCGTCCGCCGCTGGTCCGCCGCGCGATTCCACTTGAGCCACGATCATTCTCCTTGAATCAGAATCCGTCTCTCCGGGTGCAAAACGCGCCCGCTCTTTCTCGGTCAGTTCGCGTGAAAATGTTTTCACAACCATCTCTGAGCCGTAACTCGACACGCGGATTTCCATTGCCAGTAAATTGATCAACACATGCTTTATCGAACGCATGTCGAGACGGAGTGAGGGCAAATTGTCCGCCAACTCGGAGCGCACTTGAATGGATTGCACGGAGAGTTCTGTTTCAACAGCGTTGAGCGATTGGCGAAAAATTTCCGTGAGACTCTGCTCTGTCACCGAGCCTTTCCGATGCGATGAAAACTCCACCAACCCGCGCACGATGGCATCCGCGCGCTGCACAGCGTCAGCCATCTGATTGAGCAACTCAGTCGTGTTCTCGTCGTTCGTCACCACGTAGTCCCGCAGGTAA
>JAYUAV010000234.1:0-2153 GCA_043741175.1 Verrucomicrobiota bacterium | reverse complement strand
CCTTCGTCTGCGATTCAAACTTCGGATCGCTGTGCTTCACCGAAATCACCGCCGTCAAACCCTCGCGCACGTCGTCGCCCGTGATCTGCGGGTCTTTCTCCTTAATCAACTCATTCGACTTCGCGTATTGATTGACCGCGCGAGTCACCGCGCTGCGGAAACCCGATAGATGCGTGCCGCCGTCGGGATTGTGAATCGTGTTCGTGTAGCACAACACCTGGTCGTTGTAGCTGTCGTTGTATTGCATCACGACCTCGACATGCACCTCGATGTCTTTGTCGTCGAGCTTCTCCGTCGTCTCCTTGCGAAATATGATGGGCTTCGGGTGCAACGGCTCTTTGCTCTTGTTGAGCTGCTTGACGAATTCTTCCGTGCCGTTCTTGTAGAAAAATCTTTCCGGCTCGGTCGTCGTCTGGCGTTCGTCGGTGAAAATGATTTCCAACCCCGAATTCAAGAATGCCAGTTCCCGCAACCGTTGCGAAATGATGTTCGACTTGAACTCCACCGTCTCGCGGAAGATTTCCGGGTCGGGCTTGAACGTGATCAACGTCCCCGTGCCCTTCGCCTTGCCGATGACTTCGAGCTTCTTCGTCGTCTTGCCGCGCTCGAACTCCATGTGATGAATCTCGCCGCCGCGCGACACCTCCACCTCGAACCATTCGCTCACCGCGTTCACGCACTTCGCGCCGACGCCGTGCGTGCCGCCGGAAAATTTGTAGCCGCCCTGGCCATACTTGCCGCCCGAGTGCAACGTCGTCATCACCAATTCCACGCCCGGCAAGCCAGAGTCCTTGTTGATGTCCACCGGAATACCGCGCCCGTCGTCACGAATCGAAATCGAGCCGTCCACATGGATCGTCACGTCAATCCGTTTGCAATGACCCGCGAGATGTTCGTCCACGGAATTATCCAGCACCTCGCTCACGCAATGATGCAGCGCGCGTTCGTCCGTGCCGCCGATATACATGCCCGGCTTCTTGCGCACCGCTTCGAGGCCCTTGAGTTGACTGAGCTGGGCCGCACCGTAATCCGCCTTCACCGTCGTGTCAGACGGTGCGTCAGACGGCACGTTAATTTCTTCGGTCACATCAGATTCATTTGCCATAAGTGGAGTCCCGCTCGGTTTGAGAAAAACTGTCAGACGAGCGTCATCAAATCATAGAAAAACCCACCCGATGTCACAATGTTTATTTACGGGAAAACAGGGGTAAAAACACAATTAGTTGTGTTGCCACAAAGCCCAGCCGCCAGCCGATTGGGGTGTGAACAACTTGCTACTCGTCGCCAAACCGACCTATTCCATCCCGACGCAAGTAACAGTTGACCACTCAAAGCCCGGTAGATTTCCCCATCTGAAATTTGTCGCGCATCGCGTAAAGTTTGAAACTCTCCCGCCGCCCGCCTACGCTCACTCAGCTATGAACAACTCCGTCGCTATCCGCATCTCTGCTGTCATGGGTTTTCTCGCCGTCGCGCTCGGTGCATTCGGCGCGCATGGATTAAAAAATCTCCTCACTGAAAACGCCACCGTTGCGATCTGGGAGAAGGCCGTACTCTACCACTTCATCCACGCCATCATGCTTTTCATCCTCGCCGGACGTCGCCCGGTGCAATCCATCCCGTGGCTTTGTTTCTTCGCAGGCATCCTGATTTTTTCCGGCTCACTTTATCTGCTCGCGGTCACAAACATGAGATGGCTCGGTGCGATCACTCCCATCGGCGGCGTCTCACTCTTGCTCGGCTGGCTGTGGCTCGTGTTCAATCCGCAAGTCGGTGAGCGTTGATCGCCGTTGCCAGCGCGCTGAAGGTTGGCTACAACGAACCCATGTCGCCGCTCCGATTTCACCAACATTCGCAAGCGCGTGTTCATGCCTGTGCTTTCTCGCTCATCGAACTGCTCATCACCATGGCAATCATCATTGTTCTCTACACAATGATGTTCGGCTTCGGCGCGAAACAAAACCAACTCCGGCAAAAAACAAAGTGCCGCAGCAATCTTCAAAAGATGTACGTGTCCCTCCAGATTTACGCGAACGACAATCGTGGAGTGTTTCCCATCACGACGAATGCTGCGACCTCAGAAGCCGCGCTCGGCGTGCTCGTGCCGCGTTACTCGGCGGATAATTCCATCTTTATCTGTCCCGGCAGCAAAG
>JAYUAV010000233.1:0-12348 GCA_043741175.1 Verrucomicrobiota bacterium | reverse complement strand
GCTCACGCGCCTGATGGACGGCATCGTCGTCTATCCCGCGAACATGAAGAAGAACCTCGGCCTCTCGCTCGGCATGTGGAACAGCCAGACCGTCCTGCTTGCGCTCATCAAGAAAGGCCTCACCCGCGAAGCCGCCTACAAACTCTGCCAGGACGCCGCCATGAAAACCTGGGAAGTCAAACACGCCGGCCGCGACGACGCCAATTTCGTCGAACAACTCCAGGCCGATCCCGAAGTCGCGAAACATTTCAAGAAAGGCGAACTCGAAGCGCTCTGCTCGCTGGACTTCCATTTCAAGGAAGTGAACAACCGGTTTAAGAAGCTGGGGCTTTAGTGCAAACGATCCGCCAGATTGGGTTATGAATGTCGATCAGATATACCAGTTGCAACGTGACGATGCTTTCGCGAGACAGTTCGCAGCGGCGGAATACACTACCTTTGTCGCCATGCCATTCAGCAATCGTGGCGGTTATCCAGAAGCCAGAATTAGAAAGTTGTTGGAGACCGTCCACGAGCAAGCGAACAAGCTGCTTAAGCCGATCTCGCCAACGCGCAAGCGGCCGCAATTTTCAAAACTTCAGCGGGTTGATGCGACAACCTCTGGTGCAATCGTCATCACCGATGAACAACTGACAATTCCGGTGTGCCTGCTTGTCACTGGCGGTGGAGAATCGTCTGCCAGACTTGGCGTGATTGAAGATGCACTCGCGATTACCGCACCGTCATCGAGTGTTACAGGCGGCTATCACCGCGATTCAGTTAGTGGGTGAACGGGACGAATCGGAGTTCGGCGTTCCTATCGCATCGTTCCGGTTCAGTGATTCGACTGATTTTCTCCGGTCGTGGGTAACAAATGTTGCAATGCGCGATTGGCAGCCTCGCGGACGGAAGCATCTTCGTCGTGGGTTGCGGCTTGAAAAAGTTTTATCGCGTGGTCGTTGGTGAGCCGCGAGCGGCCGAGTGACAGGATGGCGAGGCGACGCATCTCGGCGTTGTTGGTGGAACTGACCAACAACGCTTGCGGCACGCGACCCGGTGACGGCAGCAGGACGATGAGTGATCGGAAGGCGGCGTTTCGCAGGTCTGGGTCGGGATCAGAGGCGGCCATCGTCACTGTGAATGGAAGGGCGGATCGCCCGATGCGGCTGAGTGAATAGAAGGCTGAGGCGCGGATGTTTTGATTTGTATCCATCGTCGTGCGGATGAGAAATGGCGCGGCGGGCAGGGCGTTGGTGCGCGCTTCGCCAAGAGCGTAGATGGCGGTGTGACGTGTGTTGACGTTAGCGTTGGTGACGAGTGCGGTGAGTGAGGTGATGGCTCGCGGACCGAGCGCGGAAATGTTTTGTGCGGCGACCCATTGAATTTGCGAATTGGTTTCAGAAAGCGCGCCAAGCATTTCGGGAAGCGCGTCGCTTGCCGCGAGGCCGATGACGCCGAGCGCGCGGGCGGCGCCGACGCGATATTCAATCGTGCGCCCCGGTTGTAGTTTCTGGAAAATATATTTGCGGGCGGCTAGCGGGATGCGTCTGGCTTGTTGCAGGAAGGTTCGTTCGTAGATCGGTTCGCGTGAACTGAGGATTGAGCGCAGGGCGGGAACTGCGTTTGATCCCATGACGGCAAAGGCGGCGGTGGCGGCGTTGGTCGTGCGTGGATCGTAGTTGAGGTAAAGCTCGCCCGCCCATTGCTTCACGGTTTTGCCGTTGTGCGAAGCGAGGCGGAACTGTTGCTCATCCCGGACGAGCAGGACGGCGGCGGTGGCGAGAACCAGCGTGACGATGGCAGCGATGACGAGTTTGCGTTTCAACTGCGGGGAAGTTACCGCAATTGTATCGCGAGCGGGATGGAAAATTCACGATGAGCAACTAGGCACAGGCTTGAGTCAGAGCCTCCTCACGTCCGCATTTTAACCGAACGCTCAGACCATCAGTTTCTGCGGCTGAATTTTCCCGCGTAGAACATAGACGAGGGACTTGACGGCGAGTTCCAGGAAGTGAAATGGTTTGCCGATGAAATCATTTCCGCCGCTGATGGTGGAGCTAGCGCGGTTCTTCAAGTCAGTATTGCTCGTCACAAAAACCACTGGCGTGTTTCGGTGGCGGGGTAGCGAGCGGAGTTTGCTGCACAGTTCGTGGCCGTTGATCTGCGGCATGTCAACGTCGAGGAACACGAGGTCGTAGGAATTATCCGCGAGCATTTTGAGCGCGGTGTTTGCGTCATCCACGCCCACGGATTTTAGCTTGGCGCGATCCAGTGCCTGGCTGACGGCTTTGCGGGCGATGGGTTCGTCGTCCACGACGAGAATGTTCGAGGCCAAAGATTCCTGCGCGCCAGTGCGCGAAGCATGTTCAAAGAGGGCGGGCAGAAAATCCACTGCGCTGGCGATGGTGCGGATATTCGAGGTGTTGATGTTCGAGGGTTTCTCGTGCAATTCGGTCAGCAGTGCTTCAATGGCTTCACACAGTTGGGCGACGCCGCCGAGACCGGTGACGTTGGCGCCGCCGGTGAGTTTGTGCGCGGTGCGATAGAGGTCGGAGGTGTGTTGTGTGCGCTCGGCGTCAGTGGTGGCTTTGGAGAGGGCCTGGATGGAGGCGCGCAATGCAGCGACTCGTGATGGGAACGTGTCGTTGAACGACGTGTGAAACTCGGTGTGCGCGGGGGAGGCGGGCGGTGCTGGCACTGCGATCTTGGCGCGTGGCATGAACACGGTCGCGCTTTTGTTTGTGGCTTCGTCTTTTTGTCCCAACATATTGCGGACGGCTTCGACGACTTCCTTAGGCGAGCAGTTGGCTTTTGAGAGGCATTTGTTTGCGCCAGCCTTCCACGCCTGCTGCACGAGCGATGTCAGATAGGTGTTTGAAAAGATGATGATGGGTAGCGTCAGCGTGGCGGGGTTGGCTCGGATTTTATGGATGACATCCACGCCGTTCATCTTGGGCAGGCACAGATCGAGGATCACCGCGTCCGGCCTGCTTTTTGTGATCTGGAAAAGTCCTTCCTCGCCGTTATGGGCGATGTCCACCTGAAATCCTTCCACCGCGAGTTTGTTGCGGTAGATGTTGGAGACAACCAAGTCGTCTTCGATGATGAGAATCTTTTTCATTTTCAGGCTTTGGCTGCTGAGTTGGTGGATGGAGTGAGATACGGAGTGAGGGCGGTGCAGATCAATTCAAATTCGTGGGTCACTTGGGTGAACAATTCCTCCGTGTTGACGAGCTTGTCTTCATCACCTTGTCGTTCGAGTTCTTTCAGGATGGGAACGATCCGTTTCATGCCACACGTCGCGCTCGCTCCCGCGCAACTATGAGCAATGCGGCGCACGGCGGGAGCGTCTGCTGACTTGATGGCTTCGCCGAGTTGTTCAACTTGCTTCGTGGTCTGTTGAACGTAGAGGGTGACGAGTTCGGTGAGGTTCGCCGGGTCACCTTCCGTGAATTCATTCAGCCGATCCATGTCAATGGGCGGTACATCGT
This sequence comes from Verrucomicrobiota bacterium, assembly GCA_043741175.1. GTDB lineage: Bacteria > Verrucomicrobiota > Verrucomicrobiia > Limisphaerales > JADLHS01 > JADLHS01. The sequence continues at coordinate 8,878 of JAYUAV010000233.1, read as the reverse complement.
TCATAGGCGTGTCAGTCTGGGCCATGATGCTGGCGGTGTGCGGAACAGAATCGGTCGTGGGCGTCACGGTGTCGAGCGCAGCTTTTGCCGCCCAACGCTCAATGACGACACGCACATCTTCCGGGCGCACAGGCTTGGAGAGATAATCATCCATGCCGGCGGCGAGACATTTCTCGCGGTCACCGGGCATCGCGCTGGCAGTCATGGCGACGATGATCATCGGTGACTTGAAATTCTTGTGCGTGGCGCGGTCTTGCTGGCGCAGGCGGATTTCCCGCGTGGCTTCGAGTCCATCCATCTCCGGCATCATCACGTCCATGAACACCAGATCGAACGGCGCAGTTTCAATCGCTTGAAGTGCTTCGATGCCATTGCCTGCGATGGTGGGCGTGTAACCCATTTGACCGAGCAGCCGCGTGGCAACTTTTTGGTTGATGAGATTGTCGTCGCACAAGAGAACGCGCAGCGGCATCCGTGTGGAAAGTTTGGGATCGAGCTTGGGCGCGGCTTTCGCGGCGGGCGCAGTACGCATCCCGGAGACGACGCGGATGAGCGATTCAAACAACTGCGCGGGCTTGATCGGTTTGGTGAGGCAGGTGGCGAAACCGGCATTCACAAATTCCGGGCTGTCCGGGCGCACGCCCATGGAGGTGAGCAGCACGAGCGGTAGCGCGCCGCCGTTGGGTAGCTTGCGGATTTCTGACGCGAGCATCAATCCATCCATGCCCGGCATCTGCATGTCGAGGATCGCGAAATCAAATTTTTCTCCAGCCTTCAACCACGCGAGTGCTTGTTCGCCGCTGCTGGCGGTGCGTGCGTTCATGCCCCACTTGCCTGTTTGCAACGCGAGGATGCGGCAGTTGGTGGGGTTGTCATCCACGATGAGCAGGCGAAGATTCGCGAGCTGCGGCTGCATGTGATCGAGGACGGAGACGCTGTTTTGCGGCGCGGCTTGGAACGGCAAAACAAATTGGAACGTCGAGCCGTTGCCGGGCGTGCTTTCCGCCCACATCTTCCCGCCCATCAGTTCCACGAGGCGACGGCTGATGGACAAGCCAAGTCCTGTGCCGCCGAAATGCCGCGCGGTAGAAGCCTCTGCCTGCACGAACGGGCTGAACAATTTCGAGAGACGCTCTGGCGGAATGCCGATGCCGGTATCGCGCACGGAGAAATTCAATTGCCAGGGCGTCGTCGGATTCTCCGGGTTTTGCGGAGCGGTGGCGACCTTGATGGACGTGACGATTTCGCCGCGATCCGTGAACTTCACCGAGTTGCCGATGAGATTCACCATGATCTGCCGAAGTCGTGTGACATCGCCCAAGACATTCACGGGCACGCCGTCTTCGATCTGATAGACGAGATCAATCTGCTTCTCGCCCGCTTTTGCACCAAGCAGATCGAGTGCTTCCTCGATGCAGGTGCGGAGATCAACGGGTTGGTGTTCAAATTCCAGCTTGCCGGATTCAATCTTCGAGAAGTCGAGAATGTCGTTGATGATCGTGAGCAGGGATTCCGCGCTGGAATAAATCGTGTCCACGTAACTGCGCTGCTCGGACGTGAGCGAGGTTTCGAGGATCAAGCCGGACATGGAGATGACACCATTCATCGGCGTGCGGATCTCGTGGCTCATGTTGGCGAGGAATTCAGCTTTGCGTTTCAGTGCCTTCACCGCCTCATCGCGTTCTTCCGTCAGTGCGGCGTTGGCGGATTTGAGATGGGTGAGTTCGTGACGCGAGGTGAGGACTGCGTTGACGCGGGCGCGAAGCTCTACGCCATCGAATGGTTTGGTCACGTAATCGCGCGCGCCCAATCCCAATCCGCGCACGATTTCAGGCGGTGTGCTGCGACCGCTCAGGATGACGACTGGAATCTCGCTCGTGCGCGGAGACGACTTTAACTCGGTGAGCAATTGAAGACCGTTCAACCCCGGCAATCCGAGATCGAGCAACACCAAGTCGGCAGTCTGCTCACGGAAATAAGTAAGCGCTTCGGAGGAATTGTGGGCATGGGTAAGGGTCGTGTTGGCAGATTGGAAGAATTCTCCCAACATCTCGGCCATCGTCGGATCGTCCTCGACCAATAAAATCTTCACTGCGACTGAATTCATAGTTTCACGGTTTCAAAACGCACTTCATGCGTGCGGTACAAATCACGAATTAAACCGTTTTTAGCACGTTCAACACCAACCGAAGGCAAGCGCGGTTAAAACTCTAGTGGGGAGTGCGGTGATGCGTGTTAGGGGGAGGGTCAGGCGTTGACGTGCGATGGCTTCGCTGCACCGACTGCGATTCAGAAAATAGTCTGGCTCGAATCAAGACAAGCGAGCGGGTGTTTAAGACACAATTGTGTGAGGAGCGCGCGGCCAGTTGAATCAGGAAACCAAGAAGCCATGAACCCGATTCCGTTCCTGCCTTCTTGGTTTCTGTCTAAACCAAAACGATGCAGTTGGGAAACTGAGGGAAAAACGCAAAGGCGCAGAGGAACGCAGAGCAAAACCGTCACGGACTACACCGTTTGGGTCTCGTATTTCAAGCGAGAAATCTCTGCGCCTCTCCGCGTTTGTTCCGTCCCAATTCAACCGAATGGAAACGGCTAAACTTTTCCCACCGGCAGGCGAGCCTCCTACTTCAGAAGTCCCACCTTCAGAAAATATCCGTACGCCGCTACCATCGCAAAGCCCGCGAAGCGCGGCAGTCTGCCAATCGTTGCGATGAAGATGAAGTGAACCGCAGCGGCGCCACTGATCAGATAAATGCCAGTGAGAAAAATATCCGGCATCTTAAGTGTTTGATGCAGCGCGAAGATTCCGATGCACAGCGGAATACAGATGTGCGCGTCGCCGACTTGCGAGGCATAGACCACATCCAGTCTGCGCCGCCAGCCGTAGTAGAGTGCCAGGATCGCATTCGGCAGCACCATCATCCAGCCGCTCAACCAACCCAGATGTTGCGCGCTGACGAAACCACTTTTGATCGTCGAGAGCCACTTCACCATCCAATCAATGCTCACGTAAGATGCATAAGCTCCAACTGCGAGCAGCGAGAGATTCAATCCAAGTTTCCAGCCAAGCGATTTGCCATCACCACTGCTCGTCTTGAGAACTTCAAAGACATGAAACGTCTGCCAGAACAGGAACAATCCCACCAACACGAGTCCGTCGTTGAACGTGATCCGGCCATCGCGCCCCAAAGCCCAGAGCGCGCCCGTGAAAAACAGGACCGCCAGCAACGTGAGCATTACGGAGAAGCGATTCGTGTCCGGGCTGGCGGACGCGCCGTCTTTTTTTGGTTTGCCCTTCGCGCCGCTGGATTGTTTTGCCTGCCAGAAAATCGCGGGCAGACCGATGAGCAAGGTAAGGTTCGTGACGTTGTTGACGATGGCGTTGGTCATCACTTCCTCGCCGGGGCCGCGTTGATGCGCGATGAGGAAGGCGAAGATCAAATTCCCGATGCCCGAACAATACGGCATGATGAGCGTGCCCAACACCGTGCCCTCAAAGCCGCCAGCGCTCATCGCCTCCAATCGCCAGATCATCAGCAGTGATGCCGCGATGAAGATGCCGAGGAAACACCACGGCGCCCACGCCCCGGTGCTGTCGATCTGATGGATGAGGGAATTCAAAAACCGCATGTGTGCGTCACTTCTTCTGCTGATGTTTGCCGGAACGTTTTTCGTTCTCGATTTTCTTGAGCGTGTCTTCGATCAGTTTTTTTTGCGCATCACGGCTTTCGATCCCCACCCGCGCTGCATCAATCACCGCCGCGCCCGCCGCAATCGCGGTGAATACAAAACATCCCAGCCAGTAGCAAATCATGGGCACACCCGACAACCTGCCCTTCAACACCGTCTCGCCTGCGATGAGCATCAGCACGGCGATGGCGATGCAGGCAATTCCGACCTTGCGACGTCGTGATTTGGAATCAGCACTCACAAGATCAGCGTAAAGAAATGTGACGCGGAGTGGAAGCGTCCGTGAATAACAACGCGTCAGAGACTGTCGCCATTATTAGAGCGTGAACTTGGGCAGTTTGACGATTGCGCCGCCGTTCAATGCGGATTCATGCGCGCACAGTCCTACACACGTCCAGTTGGCGGATTGTTTCGCATTCGGGAACGGATCGCGATTCTTAGCGAGTGCCATCGCAAATTCATTTGCCAGATGCGGATGGCTGCCGCCATGCCCGCTACCTTGCGTGAAACTGAGGTGCGTTTTCTTCGATGCGTCGTACACGCCCTGCGTCGTGTATTTCGCGATGCTCTTCGGGAGCAGTTTGGCGAAGTCAGGACATTTCACTGGCTTGGGAATTTTTGGCTCAGGCTTTTTTGCGGTATGAACAATCAATGGCTCATGCTCCACTAGCGGCCACTCGACAGTTTTCTTCGTGCCATAGACATCAATGCTCTCGCGATACTGCCGCGCCGTGTCGAACAAACTGCGGATGATGCGGGCGTTCACATCCGTGCCCTGAAACTTCACGTGCGCGGATTCAACAGCGAACGGTGAGCCGTAGCATTTGGTGAGATCCTTGCGGATCGTTCCCGATCCGAAGCACGAAACGTATTCCGCTGGTTTGCCGATGAGTCCCGCCACCGGCCCAACGCAATGCGTCGCATACCACATCGGCGGCAGACCGGGCCAGTAATTCGGCCAGCCATCCATGTCCTGCTGATGGCTCGCTTGCACGAACTGAAGTTTGCCGAGTTCGCCTGCGTCGAGCAGTTCCTTCATGAAGAGATATTCGCGCGCGTACACCACCGTCTCCATCATCATGTATTTGAGGCCGGTCTGCTTCGCGAGCGTGACGATCTTTTTGCAGTCCTCAATACTCGTCGCCATCGGCACGGTGCAGGCGACGTGTTTGCCCGCCTTGAGCGCGGCAATGCTCATCCACGCGTGATCGGGGATCGGCGAATTGATATGCACCGCGTCCACCTTCGGGTCTTTGAGCAACGCCTTGAAATCTGAGTAACGCGTCTTCACGCCAAAGTAATCCCCGATGGCATCGAGCTTCTTGAGATCGCGTTGGCAGATGGCGTAACAATTTGTGTGCGGATGTTTTTGCCAGAGTGGAATGAACTCCGCGCCAAAGCCGAGGCCGACGATTGCGATGTTAAATTTTTTGCTCATGCTGATTTCTCGTTAATTGATTCTATTGGACGAGGCGTGATGATGAACAAGCGGGCAGGGCAGGGCAATCCTCCGTCATAGGAAAAACGGGCTGACGCAAACCGGGGAAGAGACTATGGATACGAGGTGAGGCAGGGCCGCAGAGAATCGCAGAGTGAAGACGGACATGGGCAAAACACTGTTTGGTGATTATCTCCGGAAAGAAATTCTCTGTGCTTCTCCGCGTTCTCTGCGTTTGTTCCGTCCCAGTTCAACTGCATGGATTCGGCTAAAAGCGTTGCGGTGCTGAACGCGACGATTCCCACCTCGGTATGCGTTAGCCCTGTAACCAGAGCAATTCCCCGTTGCTTCCGCGTACCGCTCCCCTAAAATGGCAGCCGCATGAAACATCAGCTCGACTTCGAGAAGCCGATCACCGAACTCCAGAAGAAACTCGAAGATTTACGTCAACATCCTGAAACGCACTCCATCGCGGTGAGTTTCGAGGAGGAGATCGTCCAGATCGAGCGCAAGATTGATGAGACGCGCCGACAGATTTACTCCAACCTTTCCCCGTGGCAACGCGTCCAACTCGCGCGTCATCCCAAGCGGCCTTACACGTTGGATTATCTCAACTCCACCTTCACTGAATTTGAGGAGCTGCATGGCGACCGTCTTTTCGCTGATGACAGAGCTTTCGTCGGAGGCTTCGCTAAACTGGGCGATCAACGCGTCGTCGTCATCGGCACGCAAAAAGGTCGCGACACGAAGGAAAACATCCTGCGCAATTTCGGTTCAGCGCATCCAGAAGGTTATCGCAAGGCACTTCGCTTGATGCGTCTGGCGGACAAGTTTGGTTTGCCGATCATCACGCTGATTGACACGGCGGGTGCATATCCCGGCATCGGCGCGGAGGAGCGGCACATCGCAGAGGCCATCGCGGTGAACCTTCGCGAGATGACCATGATGGAAGTCCCGATCATCGCCACCGTCATCGGTGAGGGCGGGTCTGGCGGCGCGCTCGGCATCGGTGTGGCGGATCGTGTGTTGATCATGGAGAATTCCTATTACTCCGTGATCAGCCCGGAAGGTTGCGCGGCGATTCTTTGGAAAGACCGTTCTGCCGCTGCCAAAGCCGCAGAAGCTCTCAAGATCACGGCTAAACATCTGTTTGAACTCAAACTCGTGGACGAGATCATTCCTGAACCGCTGGGCGGCGCGCATACAAATCCCGCAGTGATGGCTGCGGCATTGAAGGTGACGCTCATCAAGCACTTGAATGAATTGAGCACCATGTCACCCGCAGAGCGTTTGAAAAAGCGTTACGAAAAATTCCGCGCCCATGGTCACTTCCTCGAACGCGCGCCGACGAACGCCGAAAAATCTGCGGCAAAAAAAGCCGCGAAGAAAACCACGCAGGTCATTACCACTACGGCGAGCAAATCGTAAACCCTGATGTCTGCTCTCTATCCGCTGACCTTCAATCCGATCTTCAAAGAGCGAGTCTGGGGCGCGCGCAACCTTGAGCGGCTCTACGGCAAGAAGCTTCCTGCCAACGTGCCCATCGGTGAATCATGGGAGATTAGTGATCGTCCCGGCGACGTGAGCGTGGTCAGCAACGGCCCGCTCGCGGGAAAAGATTTGCACTGGCTCGTCGAAAATCACCGCGCGGATCTGTTGGGCGATGCAAAGCTTGAAGCCGGTCGTTTCCCGCTGCTCATCAAACTTCTCGACGCGCAGGAAAAACTGTCGTTGCAAGTTCATCCACCCGCGTCCAAGGCTGCTGAATTGCGCGGTGATCCCAAAACAGAGATGTGGTTGATTGCAGACGCTATTCCGGACGCGGAGCTTTATGTGGGATTGAAGCGCGGTGTCACTCGCGCGGATTTTGAACGTCGCATCAGCGACGGCAGCGTGGCCGAGTGCTTTCACCGTGCCAAAGTTCGCGCTGGTGATTCGATGTTTCTGCCAAGTGGTCGCGTTCACGCCATCGGCGCGGGGCTGGTGATCTTCGAGATTCAACAGAACTCAGACACAACATATCGCGTGTTCGACTGGAATCGCGTGGGGCTTGATGGCAAACCGCGCGAATTGCACGTCCCGCAATCACTCGCGAGCATTGACTTCGATGACTTTGAACCTGCGCTCGTTGACGCCTCGGAAGTTGTCCACGCGAGCCACTCGATCCGGCCACTGGTCAATCACGCACTGTTCTCCGTGGACAACTACGCCTTCCATCGTCGGGATGAGATTGTCCTGCGTGGCGGCAAGATGCAGATCATCGGTGTCGTCAGTGGTGAAGTGCGGGTGGGTTGTGCGCTCAAAACAAATCCTGTTCTTCGCGCGGGAGAGTTCTGTTTGATCCCGGCTGTCCTGCCGGCCACCGAATTGATTGCAGAACCGGGCACAGTCTTTCTCCGCGCTCAGACTGGGTGAGTTCCAGAAATTCCGAAGTTTGAGCCACAGATAGCGGACTTGCCTCGAATTAGTGGATGGCGTTGGGTGGCGCAGGAAGTTGACTCATCACACCACGATGCCACAACGGATTGGTGTCAAAAGTATGGAGTGACCCCTTTCTTGGAGTGACCCCTTTCTGACCCCTTTCCTTTCCTAGGCGGCTTTGTCATGACCAAACAAGAACCGCATTAAAGACCAAGTCAAAGGATATGCCTCTATCAAATCCCACTTCTCCACCTTGGCTTGCATATCGTCGGGTGTCGGTGCAGGTGTCAAACTGATCAGACTGTGGGCAAGAATGAGGAATGGCAGCGCGAGAACGAAAGTGATCGGGCGGAGAAGCGGAACACGCTCGGCCACGAAACTGAGCCCGAGCATGACGCCGAAGCAGCAGATCCAAATCGCGCTGCTAGCCAATGCGAAAATCACAAAAGGGAACACGAGAAAAATCATGAGGCGGAAAGGAATCCAAAGCACGAAACCAAGAATGGTGGTGGCAAGGGCAAACGGCAAATTGACTACCGAAAAGGCGACCTGCTCCCAACGCGGGAGTCCGCGGAGATGCCAGAAGAAATCTGCACGCTCTGAACGAATAGCACTCATGGCGCGAGCCGCCTAACAACCAGCGACCGCCGCCGGAAACGCCCGGTCGGTTGCAACAATCGCTGCCAAATTACCTAAACCGTCCGACTGCCCAGCGGGGCGGCGGTTAGATGCAGCGCTCTGACAGTTAGGCGGCGTGCTCATGTCTCTGACATCAACCCTAAAGGGGTCATAAAGGGGTCACTCCTAACTATTGACACAAGTTTAGTTCAGTTTGTTTTGTTGGTTCGGTTCGTTTTCCACCAGAGAGCAGGTTGCTCACATGCGTCCAAGTGCCCATGTGCAACTCGGTGGCGATCCATTTCAACGTCGTCGCCGTTTCGGCTCTCAATCGCCGCGCCAGTCTCACTTTCCGCACATCGCCTTTCACTCGTTTCGCCAACTCTGCTCCCGTCCAGCCCAGCTTGTCCAGAACTTCATTCAGGACGGTGTGTACCCGAAGTGCCGCTCAAGGTTGGTACAGCACAGAGGAAATATGGAGTGCGGCGACTTGTCGCCGCTTTTCTCGCTGGGACGACTTGTCGTCCCAGCAGCACCGCGTCAAGCGGTGCGCCGCGTTGAAAAAGGCTCTCTGTTTCAAGAGGATGTCCTCACCCACGCGTCAAACCGCTGTACGCGGTTTTGCCTGAGCGACAAGTCGCTCAGGCTAAGAAAGCGGAGACAAGTCTCCGCACTCCAAAAACTGAGGCTCTGGTGAGAATTCGTTTTTTA
>JAYUAV010000232.1:0-13161 GCA_043741175.1 Verrucomicrobiota bacterium | reverse complement strand
AGCGCATAACCCCACGCCGCGAGATATGTCCACCGCGCGGCACCGGAAGTTTTCGGGTTCGCCGGAATGATTCCGATGCTTGGCTTAACCAAGTCGTCCCAATCCTTAATGCCCTTGGGATTTCCTTTACGCACCAGAAACACAATCGTGGAAGTGTACGGCGATGAGTTGTTCGGCAAACGCTTCTGCCAATCCGTCGGCAGCAAGCGCGCCTTCTCCGCAATGGCGTCCACGTCGTAAGCCAACGCAAGCGTAACGATGTCTGCTTCCAACCCGTCAATCACCGCGCGGCCTTGCTTGCCCGAACCGCCGTGGGATTGCTCGATCTTCACGGTGTCACCGGTTTTGTCCTTCCAATATTTTGCGAAGGCCGTGTTGTAGTCCTGATACAACTCCCGCGTTGGATCGTACGAGACGTTGAGCAGCTTGATGTCCTTGGCTTGGGCCAGCGGCGAACTGCTGCTCAACACAAGTGCCACTACGAGAGACGCTCCAAACAGACCGACTGTGGTTTTCAAAATAGTTTTCATTTTCATTCAATAGTTAAGTTGTTTTACGTTTCAGAACGCCAATTGCATCCGCGTGAAGAACACCTGCTCCGGCTGCCGCGTCACTACTGACCCGCCACCGTCAAAGGTTGTGCGTTCATAGCTCGCTCTGATGGTTAAGTTTTTATTCAGATACCAATTCAACCCTGCCGACCACGACTGCGCCGCTGTAGCCGACGCGAGCGGATTCGCGAAGAGCGGAAACGCATCGTCATCAATATCCAACTCCGCGTAGCGACCGACGACTTGGAACGCGCCCCACTTGCCGTTGTGCGGATCAAATGCGTTGCGCGGCGTCACGCCGGTGAACGTCGCATCTTCACCCGTAAGAACCCAACCCGCTGCAACCTGCCACGCCGCATTTTTTTGATCCGCAGAAGTGATCGGCGCGACATTGCGAGTCACGCGCTGATTCGAGATCGCGTATTCGCCCAGCAAACTGAACGGGCCATAGAAATAATAGCCCTGCGGCGACAATCGCCAGTGTTCGCCATCGGCCAACACGTTGTTGGTGTAAGCATAGAATTGTTGTTGCCCATCGGTGACGTAGCCGTTTCCGTTTGGCAAACCGTTTCCGTTCGCCGAGGAATCACTCCAACTGCCGCCGACACCAAAGCCCAATCCTTTCAGTGCTTCAACATTTGATTTCTTGAACGGCTGAGTGAACAACCGCGCCGCAAATTCACGCTTGTCCTCAAAGTCCGAGTTGCTTGAGTTGCGCGTATCACCGACGCCGTTGAATACCCCCAAAGAATAACTCACCACGCCACCATTGATGTCGCCCCAGAGTTGGAAGCCAAGATCACGATTCGGCATGAGCGATGTGACCAGCGACTTCTCATTGAAGATCGTGGCGGCGTCAGACTGTATTTGCTCAATGCCAATAGGTACTTTGAATTTGCCCGCCCGCAATTGCAGCCACGGCTCGTACCGATAGTTGATGTGCGCGTCCAGAATGGAAACCGTCGAACCGCCAAACTCCGGGGTGAACTGAAAATCGAAATCCCGGAAGACTGTTCCCTGAAAGATCGGACGGGCGCGGCGCAGGATGAATCCGTCATTGCCCTGAATCCCGCCATCACGGAAGAACGTCCGATTGTCCACCTGCAACAACCCGCGCAACGCAAAGGAAAAATTTGTGTCCCCGGACGTCGCCACAAGTCCGCTTGAACCGATGGATACTGTTGGCGTCACCTTCGCTTTCTCGGCGGCGACTTCCTTGTCGAGTTCATTTTTGTGTTCGAGCACTTTGACTTTCTGTTCAAGCTCTTGCAATCGCCGCAAGAGCGCGTTCACGTCCACATCCGGCGACTGTGCGTTCGCCTTGATTGTTGCCAACACAATTCCGAGAGCGAGCGTCACAATGATTGTTCGATTCATTTTGTTTTGATTGTTGTCAGCACTGATTTGTTTGGCTGGGCGTTGCCATTATTTCGGACTGCGCCCGGCGAACCAATCACAGTTTTACCGGGCGGCGAACAGCTTGATTCCACCCACCGCAGAGGAGGTTAGATTTAATCTCTACTATGTCAATTGTATATTTGTAGATTTATTTTAGCCTAATATCGGCAAGGCTTCTGAAATCTTGACTTTCTATATGGAGATTGTTAGCTATCTGCCATGAAACTCTCTGTCCGTGGAGAATATGCCCTGCGCGCCATGCAGGTTTTGGCGCGTGATTTCCAAGAAGATGATTCCGTCGTTCGTATCCAGGAAATTTCCGAAAAGCAAAACATCCCCAAGCGTTTTCTCGAACAGATTCTCAACGATCTTAAGTCTGCGGGCGTCGTCCAAAGCAAACGCGGTGTCGCAGGCGGCTACCGTCTCAAACGCAACCCCGACCAGATCACGCTCGCGGAGATCATTCGCCATATCGAGGGCCCGCTCGCTCCCGTGAGTTGTGTCAGCGAAAAGTATTACGAGAAATGTTCCTGCCCCGATGAATCGCGTTGCGCCATCCGCGCCGTGATGAAGGAACTGCGCGACAGCATCGTGCAAGTCATGGAAGCCACTACGCTCGCCGATCTCGCCGCCCGCTCCCGGGCACTCGAACAACAACCGCTCAATCCGCACGACTTCATGATTTAGCCCGAACTCCGAAGTAGTCTCTGGCCGGAAACGGCTTATTTTCTGAAACGGCATGGGACGAGGAGGGATTGCGAAGGGGGCAGCAGGACGGAATTTGCGTTTGTCCACGCTCAAACCGCCAAAATCTTCCGGCGACAACGACACGGCTCCTGTCTCACTTGGTTTTCGAGTTTCGTTGGGCGGCGTCAGGCCGGCAACGCGAGGGGCGCGCTACGGGATCTTCGACGCGCGCGCAGTTCCCTCCCGATGGCGTGCAGGTTGTAGCTCATCACTCCAAAGCCCACATACCGTCGGTAGCCTTCGATCCCCACGTCCAGACAGCGATTCAATCTGTGATGCTCCAAGCTGTTGATCTCGCTCTCCACGGCACTGTGTTGTTTTCTTAACGCCACAAATTTCTCCCCGCTCTCACGCTCTATTTCCGCCGCGTTCTTCTTTCCGCGTTTGGGCATCACCACTTGAGTCCGAGCAGTTGCCGGTCGGCTTCGCGCGTAAAGCCTTTGTCGAAACTCAGGCTCGCCACGCTGCCCGCGCCGTATCTGCCCAGCAACCGGTCGGCCACCGGAATGCTTTGATCCATTTGAGTTTCCTGCAGCAACACGCGGTAGTCTTGGATCAATTGATTCTGATCGGTCGCGATCAATAGTTTGTGCCCCAGTTCCACGTTCGGGCGTTGTTTGCCTTTTTGAATCCACTCGGTGTGCGGTTCGAACAGGGAAATTACTTTCTCGCTGGTTCTCCGCTGTTTTCGGTGGAGCGACAAAGCATGATGAGAAATTGTCGAGCGGCGGCGTAGAATTCTCCCTCTCTCCTTCCGAAGGGGAGAGGGAAGCCGTGTTGCCCGCCTTTCTCCAATTCGTGGCTCCACCGAAGACAGCGGAGAACCCCCAGACCTCTCTGATCACGCGTCCGCGGACATCCACTGCCGGGAACTCCCGGTCCGCCGGGGCTGCGTTTGAAGAAGCTCGCATCCGGCGTCCGGCACTTCTTCATTCTTTCACTGCTCTCTGTTTTGCCGTAGCCTGCCACCATGAAAGTGATTCGTTACACGGACAAAGATTTCGCCGCGCAACTTGCCAGGGTCGCCGCTGCCTCCAGCTTGTTCGATCTCGCCATTGAACAACGAACCCGCGCCATCCTCGACGACGTCGCCGCGCGCGGGGACGCCGCTGTTCTGAAACTGACAGAGCGCTTTGATGGTGCAAAACTTTCCGCCGACCAACTCGCGGTCACCAAGGAAGAACTTCTCGCCGCCTCACTCAAGGCAGACGACTCTCTGCGCGCGTCGGTGGCTGAAGCGGAAAACAACATCGCGAACTTCGCCAAAAAATCTCTCCGCAAAGATTGGTGGACTGTTAATTCACACGGCGCAGTGGTGGGCGAGAAGTTTGATGCGTTCCAACGCGTCGGCGTTTACATCCCCGGAGGCACGGCGCCGCTCGTCTCAACAGCGTTGATGACCATCACGCTCGCCAAGGTTGCGGGCTGCAAAGACATCGTCGTCTGTACGCCGTGCGGCAAGGATGGCTCGATCAATCCCTCCATACTTTTCGCCGCGCGCGCTGCGGGTGCGACGGAGATTTACCGGATCGGCGGCGCGCAAGCCGTGGCCGCGATGGCTTATGGCACGAAGACCATTCGTCGCGTGCAAAAGATTTTCGGCCCCGGCAACGCCTACGTCAGCATGGCGAAACGATTGCTCGTGGGTCGTGTTGCGATTGATCTGCTGGCCGGGCCGAGCGATGTATTAATTCTCGCGGACGACACCGCGAATCCAAAGTTCGCCGCCGCCGACATGCTCGCTCAGGCTGAACACGGCTCCGGTCACGAACGCGTCTGGCTTGTGACGACCTCTGCGAAAGTTCTCAAAGCTGTCCAGAAAGAGATTGCGAAACAATTGCCCAAGCTCGCGCGGCGCGAACTCATCCAGCACGTTTTGGATCGTAACGTCTGGCTCATTCAAGTGAAAACACTCGCTGACGGCGTTGCTCTCACGAATCAGATTGCGCCGGAGCATTGCGAAGTTCTCACTCGCACTGCGGGCAAACTCAGTCGTGACATCGTGACCGCTGGCGCGATCTTCCTTGGCAATTATTCGCCCACTGTGCTGGGCGATTACGTCGCCGGGCCAAGCCACGTTTTGCCGACCGATGGTGCTGGGGCCTCTTTCGCGGGACTGACTGTGGATCAATTCCAGCGCCGCACAAGCGTGGTGGAATACAGCCGTGTCGCGCTGAAGAAAGCGTTGCCTGCCGTGAAACGATTTGCCGAGATGGAGGGATTGGACGCGCACGGTCAGAGTGCCGGCGCGCGGAAGTGATGGCTGAATGTTTCTCCACAAATTCAGAGATGCTGCTGATTTTCGCGAACCACCCGCTTGCGTTCGATTGTGCATTGCCCAAACGGGCGGCGGTTTTGAATTAGCGGGTCAACACCTACGCACACGCTGCCGCTTGACTCGCAAGCCATGACTCTTGAACCTCGCGGGGCATGATTGCTCGCGTCACTCTCGAAATCGCCCTTCGCAAGGAGTTCGATTACGTCATCCCGCCTGAACTCGCGGGCAAGGTGGATGTGGGCAGTCGCGTGCAAGTTCCGTTCGGCGCGCGGAAAGTTCTCGGCGTCGTCACAGCCGTCGCGGAAGAATCCGGGCACGCGCGGCTCAAACCCGTCCTCAAAGTCATCGGCGCGCAAACACTCGTCACGCCCAAGGTTCTCAAACTCGCGCGGTGGATCGCGGACTACTATTGCTGCGCGCCGGAGATCGCTCTCAAATCCATTTTGCCCGAAGCCGTGCGACAAGAGAACGCAGGTTGGCGCGAGCGGCTGTTCGTTCGAGTGTTGCCCGCGGTCGGAGAGTTTCCCAAACTCGCCAAACGCCAGCTCGAAGTCTGGAACATCATCGAGGAGCGGCGGGAGATTCTGTTGTCGGAACTTGTAGCACTTGCCGAAACGACTGCTGCCACTGTCCGCAAACTCGAAGATCGCGGCATCATCTCCATCACGAATGAAATCTCTGAGCGCGATCCTTACGAGAACGAAAAGATTTTGCCGAGTGACGCGATTGTGCTGAACCCCGCGCAAGCGGTGGCGTTGGAGAAGATCAAAGCAGCAATGGCAGGGGGCGAGGATAGAGGATTGAAGATGGAAGATAGCAAAGCCCTGCCATCCTCCATCCTCCATTCTCCATTCTCGACTTTCCTCCTGCACGGCGTCACCGGCTCGGGCAAAACCGAAATCTATCTCCAAGCCATCGCGCACGCGTTGGAACAGGGCAAAGGCGCCATCGTGCTTGTGCCAGAAATCGCGCTCACGCCGCAGACAGTGGAGCGATTCAAGGCGCGGTTCAGTTCGGGCAAACTTCAAACACTCGTGGCTGTCTTGCATTCACACTTGAGTGCAGGCGAGCGACACGACGAGTGGCACAAGATCCGGCAGGGCAGGGCGCGCATCGTCATCGGTGCGCGCTCGGCGATATTTGCACCGGTTGAACCGCTCGGACTTATCATCGTGGACGAGGAGCATGAGCACACTTACAAGCAGGAGGAAGCTCCGCGTTATCATGCACGTGATGTCGCCATCGTGCGCGGCCAGATGGAAGGTGCAGTGGTGGTGCTGGGTTCGGCCACGCCTTCGATGGAGAGTTACTACAACTGCAAGATCGGCAAGTACACGCTGCTCGACATGCCCGAACGCGTGGACAACCAAAAGATGCCCGTCGTGCGCGTGGTGGATATGCGCCAAGCCGCGCGTAAAGAAAAAGGCACGCTGATCTTTTCGCCGCAACTCAAGGAAGCCATCACGCAACGACTGGAGAAGAGCGAACAGACGATTCTATTTCTCAACCGGCGTGGTTATTCGTCGTCGCTGCAATGCGAGAAATGTGGGCACGTTTGCGAATGTCCCAATTGCTCGCTCTCGCTCACGTTCCATCGCGCGGAGCAGTTGTTGCGCTGTCATCTCTGCGGTCACAACGAACGCGTGCCCAGCGTTTGCCCCGACGAGAAGTGCAAGAACCCCGCGATCCGTTACTCCGGTCTCGGCACGCAGAAGGTTGAGGACGTGCTCGGAAAATTATTTCCCAAGGCGCGAGTGAAGCGCATGGATGCCGACGTGATGAAACGCAAAGAAGATTATCGCCAAGTGCTCGGCGATTTTCGCGCGGGCAAGATTGATATTCTCATTGGCACGCAGATGATCGCGAAGGGGCTGCATTTCCCGAACGTCACGCTCGTCGGAATCATCTACGCGGACCTCGCATTGAACATGCCGGACTTTCGCGCGGGTGAACGGACGTTTCAGTTGCTCACGCAAGTCGCGGGTCGTGCGGGTCGCGGCGATGTCGAGGGCGAGGTGTTCGTGCAGGCGTTCACGCCGTTTCATCCCGCGATTCAATACGCGCGCCGCCACGACTTCGTGGGTTTCTACGATCAAGAGATCGAGTTTCGCGAGCAGTTGAAATATCCGCCCGCCGCGCGCGTGGCACTGCTCACGTTGAAAGGTCGCAATGAAGCGAAGGTTCAATTTTCGGCGGAGCATTTGCGGAAGGCGTTGGACAAACTCGTCGGAGGCGGAGCGGAAAAGGAAAAGGGGGGGATAAGAGCGGAGGAGAGTGGGATGTTGTTCGGCATGGACGTGCCAACACCATTGACCGACAAAGCCGATCAATCTGCCCGCGCTCCCGCGCACTTTCGGGATTTGATCATTGCCGGCCCTGCGCCCGCGCCGTTGCTGCGAGCAGAAACTTTTTACCGTTACCAAATCATGTTGCGAACTAAGGCCATGAGCCGACTGAGTCATGCGCTGGCGAGAATTGTTCAGGAACTGGAACTGCCGGATGACATCACGCTCACGGTGGATATTGATCCGGCGAGCTTGTCGTGACTAGTTCTGAACTGCTCAGAAAACGGTGGCGAAATTCGCCTGAAAGACTTATGAAAAAAATCAAACTTGTTTTGTCGTTGTCGTCTGCCCTGCTGTGTCTCCAGATGAGTGCTTGCGCGCGAGACACAAACCTTTTCGTGTTCCTGTGTTTCGGGCAATCGAACATGGAAGGCTTTCCGGGATTAGAAGAGCAGGACAGGAAGGCGGCAGACGAACGATTTCAGATGTTGGCGGCGGTGGATTTTCCGCGTCTCGAACGCAAGAAGGGCAACTGGTATCCGGCGATTCCACCGTTGAGCCGCCCTTCGGCAGGCATTGGCCCGGCTGATTATTTTGGCCGAACGATGGTTTCCAATCTTCCGCCGCAAATCCGCGTGGGCGTCGTGAATGTTTCCGTCAGTGGTTGCAAGATCGAGTTGTTCGACAAGGAAAATTACAGGTCGTATGCCGCCACCGCGCCAAACTGGATGACCAATATCATTGCCACCTACGGCGGGAATCCCTACGCGCATCTCGTGTTGATGGCGAAGCGCGCGCAGGAGGACGGTGTGATCAAAGGGATTTTGCTCCACCAAGGCGAGTCGAACACGAACGACAAGGAATGGCCCGCGAAAGTGAAGGGAGTTTATGAAAACCTGCTCCGCGACTTGAACCTGAAGGCCGAGGAAGTGCCGTTGATCGCGGGTGAGGTGGTTCATGCGGAGCAGAAGGGCGTGTGCGCGAGCATGAACAAGATCATAAGCGAACTCCCCAAAACGATTTCCACAGCGCAGGTTGTTTCATCGCAAGGATGCGCTGCGTTGGGCGATAACTTGCACTTCAGTCCGACGGGCTATCGCGAGTTGGGCAGACGTTACGCGGAGAAGATGCTGGGCGTTCTGGGTTGCAAGTCGGCTGAATCCAAGTGAGCGAAGTGATCTTCTATTTCGGACTGTGGCTGGAAACGGAACACCGCGCCCGGAGCAGAAAGAAGTTTACAGCCATGCTCTGGTTGAAGATTTTAAGGCACTGTGAATGTTGTCCATGTCTTTCCTTACTCCGCAAGCGTGTCTGGCGGACACTCGAATGCCATGCGTGCTTTCATTGCGAGTCAAAGGCGATCCGGGATCAACGCAGTCCGCTGCCCAAACACCGGAGGCCGTGGCGCGACAAGTTCAAAACAGCATCATCGAGTTCCTCTCCAGACGCGCGTTATTTCACTTTCGCCGCTCGCGACAATTCATCCGCCAGTTCCTGCGGCGTCCATTTGTTTTCAGGGATGATTTTTTGCACGCGTCCAGTGGCATCAATCACCACGGTGCGGAGATTGTGACTGATGCCGCCACCCGGCTCGCGCGTGAATTGCAGTCCGAACTGTTCCGACAACGCGGTCACATCCACCAATGTGCCCGTCAAAAAACTCCACCGGGCGGACTCGGCCTTGAGCATCGTGGCGTGACCTCTCAATCGGGCTGGCGTGTCGAACTCAGGATCAATCGTGATCTCCAGCAACTGCCAGTTCGTCGGCGCGTTGGAATTCTCTGACAGCAACCCGTGGACAGATTTGAAATTGCTCGTCATCAGCGGACAAAACGTCGGGAACGGACAGCGCGTGAAGATGAACGTGATGGCCACCGCGTTCCCGCGCAACTCCGCCAGACTCACAGCGTGCCCGAGTTGATTGGTGAAACGATAATTCGGCAGTAGATCGCCTTCGGACAGCGGCTCAACCTCGCGCACAATTCGCATCGTTGCTCCGGCGGGCAGCATGTTTGTCTGCGCCGCCGCGCCCGCGATTTTTTTGATCTGCTCAATCCAACCATCCGTTTCCGTGACCTTCATCTGGAACGTCACCGCATCTCCAGCGGCAAGACCTGCCAACTCGTTTGTGTTCCGTACATCGAAGGGCATCGTCATCGCGGGCATGTAATCGGGAATCTCCTCGTGCCGGATGCGGACAGTTTTGCCGCTGGCGGACAACTCCACGATCACGCCACGCACTTGAAATGTTTGCAGATTGGTGCTGGCGACGAGAACGACAGGATTCATTTGCATCCCGGGTTTCTTGTCACAAGAAATTCCCACAACCAATATCAGCGCAACCAAGCAGAGTGTTAAACCATGATTCAACATGCGCCCACGATGCCCAGAACACGCGCCGCACACAACTTTGCGATTTTCCAAAACCTTGAGCGCGCGCCGGTGTTCACCTAACCTCACGTCGTGATGCCTGCCGAACTCGATGCCGATGCCGCCCTGATGTTGCGCGTCAAACAGGGCGATGCTGCCGCGTTCACCACACTCGTCGAGAAATACAAGCAGCCCATCATGAATCTCGTCTGGCGCACCGTGCGGGACGAGACGGAGGCCGAGGACATCGCGCAAAATGTTTTCGTGCAAGCGTGGAAATCTGCGCCGCGCTATCAGGCCACCGCCAAATTTTCCACCTGGCTTTTCACCATCGCCCGGAATCTTTGCCTGAATGAATTCCGCCGTCGCAGCCGTCACCCTGCCGAATCGCTCGATCAGATGCGCGATGATTCCGACGATCAACCGCTGTTTCAAGTCGTGGACAAACGCATCCGTGGCGCGCAAGACGAGCTACTCCAGGGTGAATTGGAACACAAGGTGGACGCCGCAATCGGCGCGTTGCCGGAGAATCAACGCGTCGCGTTGGCGTTGTGTCGGCAGGAAGAATTGAGCTACGAAGAGATTGCTGCGGTTCTTGGCTGTTCACTTTCCGCCACGAAATCTTTGATCCATCGCGCCCGGGAAACTCTCAAAACGCAACTCAAGCCGTATCTGCAAACCGGCGTCTGGGAAGAAAAGAAATGAAACCCAATTCCAAATACCAAACCGCTAATCTGCGCTTACCAGCACTAATCCACGAGCCGGATACATGCAGAAGATTTTCAACGCAAAGACGCAAAGAAGCGAAGGCGCATAGCAACCGGATAAGTTTGCAGTCTGGTATGGCGGCACTGCCTGACAAAGCCTGTCATCAGCGAAGATTAGGGGAGATTAGCGGTTCAAAATCAGAATTCAGTTTGAAAGCAACTTTCCCACAAACACGGTTTTCAAAGAAAGGTAGTAAATGAATCATGACCCGGTTTATCAGCGATTGAGGGAGACTGGCTGGCGCCGCGCGCTGACCGATGCGGAGCAATCCGAACTTCGCGCTTGGCTCGCCACGCATCCCGAAGCCGCCGCCGACATCGAGAAGGAAGCGACATTGAACGCCGCTCTCGCAAAATCTCCCGATGCGCCGCTGTCTTCCAACTTCACGGCGCGCGTGATGGCGGCGATTGAGCAAGACGAAGCCGCGCAATGCCGCGCCACTTCGCGACCCCAAAGCAATTGGTGGCGCGTCTTCATTCCGCGCTTTGCGGTGGCCGCGCTCGTCGTTGTGAGCGTCACGCTGGGTTATCGCCACAACACCACGGTTCAACGAATGGAACTCTGCAACGCCGCGCAACAGATCGCCGGAGCGCGTGAATTGTCGGACATGACCGTGATCGAAGACTTTGAAACCATCCGCAGCCTCAATCCCGCCGAGGCCAGCGTGGATGAAAACCTTCTCGCGATGAGCGACGACTTGCTGGCGTTGAACCAATGAAACTGTGGCAACACATGAAGTTTCGGTTTGCGGGCGCGGCGTTTTGTTTTCTGCTGTACAGCCTTTCCGCTGTCGCCAACACCAACGCACAGTTCACCCCGCCGCCCGTCCCGCCCGTGCCCGCCATGAAGTCTCCGGTGGAATCTTTCCGCACGTTGCTCGTGATGCCCGCCGCAGATCGGAAGGAACATCTCGCCACGCGCTCGGCGGAGGTTCAACAAAAGCTAGTGGACAAAATCCGCGAGTATCAGGCATTGACGCCGGACGAACGCGAACTACGACTCAAGGCCACCGAGCTTCGCTGGTATCTCAAGCCCTTGATGTCTGTGCCCGCGACGAATCGCGACGCGCAGGTGAAGTTGCTCCCCGAAAATCTTCGCGAGATGGTCGCAGCGCGCATTGGACTGTGGGATAAACTTCCCCCCGCCATCCAGCAACTCATCCTCACGAATCAACATGGCGCGACATACATCACTCTCGGCCCACCGATGCCTCCGGGCATTCCTTCACCCGCAGATAAAATCCGCGTGTCACTTCAGCAACGCTTTAATCAGTTGTTCGAGTTGACGCCGACCGAGAAGGAAAAAATCCTCGCCACACTTTCAGATGCAGAACGGCGGCAGATGGAGAAGACTTTGGAATCCTTCAGCAGACTTTCTCCGATACAACGTCGGCAATGCGTCACATCGTTCACCAAGTTCGCAGGCATGAGTCCCGCCGAGCGACAGGAGTTCTTGAAGAACGCGCAGCGTTGGTCGGAGATGTCTCCTGCCGAACGCCAATCTTGGCGCGAACTCGTCAGTGCCGCGCCGAAGATGCCGCCATTTCCCCAGATCACCATCAAGCGTCCGCCGCTGCCGCTGCCCATGAACCCGCACAAAGCCCCCGCCGCCGTCACGACAAACGGCGGGTGAGTCCATCGGCGAATTGTTTCTTCCGCATCGCTCGGCCATCCTTGAGTGTCGTGACAAATTCCAACAAACCCTCCAACCGCTCCATTCGCTGGTGGCTGGGCATTCGAATATTTCTCATCGGTGTGGCCGCCGTTGTCTGGACGAGCTTCCAAAGTGATTGGCCTTATCAAAAGCGGAACATGATCTCCTATGAGATCATGATCGTCGTCGCAATTGCGCTACTCGTTTGGTGGACATTTTTATCGCGCGTGCCAAATCGCCTGCGCCTCTCCGTCACATTTGGGTTGATTGGTTTAGCTGGCGTAGGAGCAGCACTGTTTCGGGTGCGCGGCGTGAGTGGCGACATGTTGCCCATTGTAGAATTCCGTTGGGTCGACCGCGCATTGCCGCAACCAACGTCAATGAATCCCGAATCCCCCGCACCTGCATCGGATATTTTCAACAACTCAACTCACCGCAGCTTCCCACAATTCCTCGGCTCGGATCGCGATGGTGTTCTCGCTGGGCCGATGTTGGAAACCAACTGGCTCGCTCATCCGCCGGAAATCTTGTGGCGACAACACGTCGGCGCGGCGTGGTCGGGCTTTGTCATCGTTGGCGACGTTTGCCTCACGCAAGAGCAACGCGGCACAGACGAATGTGAGACGGCTTACGAATTGCACACGGGCAAACCGGTCTGGGCGCACACGAATCAATGCCGTTACGACACGGTTATCGCGGGCGAAGGGCCGCGCGCCACACCGACGATTGTCAGCAATCGCGTCTTCACTTGCGGTGGCACGGGCATCTTGAATTGTCTCGATCTCGTCAGCGGCAAATTGATTTGGACGCGCGATGTCGTTGCGGATTCCGACGGCAAAATTCCGCAGTGGGGCTACACATGTTCGCCGCTCGTGGTGGACGGATTGGTAATCGTTCACGGTGGCGAGGAGGTTCAACGCTCTATGTTTGCGTATCGTATCGAGGACGGCACGCGCGCTTGGACGGCGGGAACAAGTCCGCCGAGCTACGCATCCCTCACGCTCGCCACGCTGTCGGGTGTAAAGCAAGTGTTGGCGTTCAATGACGGCAGCGTTTCCGCGCACGATCCCGCGACCGGTGCGACTCTCTGGGAAAAGTCTTGGGGCAACGG
>JAYUAV010000231.1:0-3707 GCA_043741175.1 Verrucomicrobiota bacterium | reverse complement strand
GTGAGCAGTTCGCGGCGCGAATCAAGTTCGCTCAACTTACCGAGGCCAGTCCTCAGAAAGTCAGGATAAACTGAATCTGTGGTTTCGCTCATGTTGGTTTCCAGAGTTTAAGCACCGAGAAACATTTCCTGCACCGCATCAAATTGTTCATCAATCCCGCGCACGATTATCTCAAGCGAATCTGGCTTCATCCCCAACGTGGTCCACGCCTGCGGATTTAATGGCGGTACAAAATGCTCGCCGGAACTTCCCACACGCATGGCGTTGACGAGATGATCTGAGAGATGCACGACAGCCGCCTCGACGCGCGCCGCTTCGCAACTGGACGGAGTGTGATGATTGCCCACCGCGAGCACGAGGGTCGGCGGATACTTCCAACTCTTGAGCAACGCCTCAGCGAGATTCTGGTGATCGTAACCCAGCACGCGCACCTCGGCTTCGCGCAAAAGAATCCGCTCCTTCTTGTATAACTCGAAAATTTTCTGCGCGTACTTCGGTGCTTGCAGAAACAACACCAGCCTTCCAATGTCATGCAACAAGCCTGACACGAACAAGCGATCCGGCTTCGGCAACCGACGTTCCATCGCGATCAATCTTCCTGCGATGCCCGTAGCGAGGCTGTGTTGCCAGAAGGATTGCACGCTCACAAATTCATTGGACACGCCGGAGAAGCGTTCGATCACGCTTGATGCCGTCAACAAATCCTGCACCTGTTGGATGCCGATCAATCCGATGGCTTCGGTGACGGTGCTGAGACGCGTGGAAAATCCGCAATACGCGCTGTTGGAGAAACGCAGCAACCGCGCCGTGAGATCAATGTCCTTCTCGATCACGTCTGCGATCATTCCGAGACTGCATTGCGGTGACGCGAGTGCTTTCTCGATCTCTTGCATCAATGGCCCGTACGAGCCGAGGCTGGACGGCGTCGCTTGAATCAATTCATCTAGTGTGGGTGGATTCATCGGATTACTTGCCAACAGGGCGGTTTGCGCGACGGCGCAGAATCACTTTGAACAACTCTGTGAAGACCGGGTCGGCATCGTCTGCTTTCCAGAACGAAGCACGCACTTCAGCGGTCAACCGCTCCAGCGCATCCGCTGGCATTGTCTCCAACAAATCTATGTTGCCAGAGTCACCACTGGCATTGACCTCTATGTTATCAACGCCCCAGGCTTGGAGGATTCCGATCTGACGCGCTGTGAGTGTGCAACCGCTTGGGATAAGCAGCATGTCGTCAATGTTCTTAACATCTGCACTGACCACCATTCCTTCTTGCAATGATTCTGTTTTGATACGGGGCATGACAATTGGATTCGTGAAACTGACGAGCGCAGGTTAGGAACGCAGCGAGTGTGACGCAATTGAAAAGTCCTCGGATTGACCGCTGCCACGCCGGGTATTAGCCTTTGGTTGTGATGAATGACACAGCCTTCCAGTTGCCGCCAGCAGACCGCCTCAAGTTGCGCGCGCCGATGAGTCGCGAACGTTTCACCCCGCTCGCCGCAGAAATCTACGCGCTCAAGAAGCAATTGAACGCCGTGATCCTCGCGCACAACTATCAGGTCGCGGAGATTCAGGACGTGGCGGACTACGTCGGCGATTCGCTCGGCCTCGCGCAACAGGCGGAGAAGACCAGCGCGGATGTCATCGTCTTCTGCGGCGTTCACTTTATGGCGGAGACGGCAAAGATTTTGAACCCGAGCAAGATCGTCGTGCTGCCGGATAAGGACGCTGGTTGCTCGCTTGAAGAAAGTTGTCCGGCGGAAAAACTTGAGGCGTTGCAGAAGACCAATCCAAACTTTTGGACCATCGCCTACATCAATTGCAGCGCGGCAGTCAAAGCACTCTGCGATGTCATCGTCACTAGCGGTAACGCGGAGAAGATCGTCAACGCCGCGCCGAAAGATAAAGACCTGCTCTTTGTGCCGGACGAAAATCTCGGCCAATGGGTGATGGAGAAGACGGGGCGACCGATGACGTTGTGGAAGGGAAATTGTTACGCGCATGTTGAGTTCCGTCGCGACGCGATGCTCCAGACGAAGGCTCGTTATCCTGAAGCGAAAGTCGTGGTGCATCCCGAAAGTCTCCGCGAAGTCCGCGAACTCGCTGACGCAGTTTGCTCCACTGAAAAGATGATCACCTACTGTAAGAATGATCCGGCGAAGCAATTTGTGATCGTGACCGAGAGCGGCATCATCCATCGGATGCAGCGCGAATGTCCCGGCAAGGAATTCATCTGCGCGCCGACGTTCGACGTGATGAAGATGCCGGGCGACAATTGCCGTTGCAGCGAGTGCAAATTCATGAAGATGAACACGCTCGAAAAAGTGCGCGACTGCATGAAGAACCTCTCCCCTCGCGTAGAGATGCCGGAACACATCCTCAAACGCGCGCGACTGCCCATCGAGCGGATGCTGGAGATTTCAGCAAGGCAGTGATCAGATAGCGTTTGATCCGCGCTGATGAAAACACTCTTTATCGCGATGATTACGTCCCTCCCATTGCTTTCGTCTGCCACCGAAACCTCGGAGCATGTCATTCTGCTTCATGGCATGTGCCGCAGCAGCAGTTCGATGATCTTCATGGAGCAGGCTCTTACGGAGGCCGGATACAAAGTCCTGAATGTGGATTATCCGTCCCGCTCGGCATCGGTTTCAAAACTCAGCGAAGATGTGGTGAGCAAGGCCGTGGAAGATTGTCAGCGTGACGGTGCAACAACGATTCACTTCGTCACCCATTCGCTCGGCGGGATTTTGGTTCGCTCCTATCTATCGCACACCACTATTTCCAACCTGGGCCGTGTAGTCATGCTTGGGCCGCCAAATCAAGGAAGCGAAGTCGTGGACAAACTTGGATCGCTCCGATTGTTTCGGTGGATCAACGGCCCAGCAGGTGGCGAACTCGGCACGGGGCCGAACTCCACTCCAAACAGATTGGGCGTGGCAAACTTTTGCGTCGGCATCATCGCAGGAGATCGCAGCATCAACTGGATCAACAGCATGATGATTCCCGGCAGTGATGATGGGAAGGTATCCGTTGAACGAACCAAGCTCGATGGCATGACCGATCACATTGTCATTCACGCCACGCATCCGTTCCTAATGCGGAACAAAACTTCGATCCGACAGACGATCCATTTCCTACGCCACGGCGAGTTTGATCGCCCAGCGATTCCGAAAGTCTAACGCACCTTGCCCGCCTGCAACTGCGTGGCGGCAGTTCCCGTCTCGATTCCACATCGCAGCCAATCTGTCGGCGGCTTGCCCAGCGTGATCTGATTCGCCACGGCGGCGAGCAATGCGTCCCCTGCCCCGACGGTGTTGCGCGGTTTGACTTTTGTCGGCATGGCATGAATCTCAACACCCTCACTCACGTTCACCAACCAACTGCGTTTACCACCTCGCGATACAAGCACCCAACCCTTCGTAGTCGTCGAAAGTTTCCGGGCGGCTTGAAGAATTTTGCTTTCCGTCCGCAACGATTTTCCCCACCACAACGCCAGCTCATGTTCGTTGGGCTTAACGAGAAACGGACACGCTTTGACAGCAGCGGCGAACGGAGCACCATCACAATCGAGCAACGTCCTCACGCCGAGCCGGTGTGCGAGTCGGATGAGTTTTTGATACGCGAAAACGCTAACGCCACGCGGAAGGCTACCCGACAGAACAAGCAGCGCGGTAGGGCGCGTCACTCCGTGCGCGCCGTCG
>JAYUAV010000230.1:0-5103 GCA_043741175.1 Verrucomicrobiota bacterium | reverse complement strand
TGTACGCGGCTCTGCCTGAGCGACAAGTCGCTCAGGCCATGAAAGCGGCGACAAGTCTCCGCACTCCAAAAACTGAGCGGCAGTTTCAGTCACACCCCCCAGCAGCCGCAGCCTTGCTTGTGAAGTTTGTTTCCTGTTCAATACGCCTTCAATTTTGCGAGCAATGATCTCTCTCAACGGCCACAACCTTTCTGTCCTCGAAACTTGGCAGGTCGCCACGCAAGCCGCGCCTTGCGAACTTTCCGCCGAAGCCCGTCCGCTTATCCAACGCAGCCGGCAACTCGTTGAATCCCTCGCCGCGCAGCCGCGCGCCATCTACGGCATCAACACTGGCTTCGGACCGTTGAGCGGCTTCCGCGTTTCCGATGCTGATCTCGCGCAGCACCAGGTTAACTTGCTGCATCACCTCACCGTGGGTCAGGGCGCGTTGTTCTCTCCTGCGGAGACGCGCGCTATCATGCTCACGCGTGCGAATGCGTTGGCGCGCGGTTACTCCGGTATCCGCGAAGAACTCATTGAACTCTTGCTCGCAGCGTTGAATCGCGGAGTGCTACCGGAAATTCCCAGCGAAGGTTCGGTCGGCGCGAGTGGCGATCTTGTGCCGCTGGCGCACATGGCAGGTTTGCTCGTGGGAAATGGCTACGCGCGACTAAACGGTGAACGGCTGCCCGCGACTGAGGCATTGAAACGTGTTGGCCTCAAGCCAGTCGTGTTGCAATGCAAGGAAGGTCTCGCTCTCGTGAACGGAACTTCTGTGATGACTGGACTCGCCGCCCTCGCGACGCATGAGGCGGATCGCATCTTGCGCTGGATGGAATTGTTGACGGCGTGTCTCTTTCAAGTTCTCGGCGGTGAACCTGAAGTTTTGTGTCAGCAGGCGCAGCGGGCGCGTGGGTTTCGTGGACAGGCATTGGTGGCACAGCGCATCACGGATTCGCTTCGCACGCATCCTGATTACGCGAAGCGGATTGACGATCACGAATGGGGCACGCACGCCAAGCCGATGGCGGAGGGCACGGAAATCCAAGACCCGTATTCGCTGCGTTGCACGCCGCAAATCCTCGGCGCGTTTCAAGAAGCGCAGTGGCATGTCGAGCAAGTCGTCACGCGCGAACTTAATGCCAGCACTGACAATCCACTGGTGTTCGCGGACACGGGCATGGTGATCCATTGCGGCAATTTCTACGGTCAACAGATTGCGATGGTCAGCGATTACATGCGGATGGGCTTGATCAAAGTCGCGTTGCTCGCGGATCGGCAGATCGAGCGGTTGGTGAACTGGCGATACAGTCGCGGCCTGCCGCCATTGCTTGCGGCGGGAGCACCGGGATTGAACACTGGTTTCGGCGGGGCGCAGTTACTCGCGACGTCGCTCGCGGCGGAAGCGCGGTTGCTCGGCACGCCAGCGTCCATCCAGACGATTCCCACGAACGCGAACAATCAAGACGTGGTAAGCATGGGCTGTATCGCGGCGAAGATGACGCGCACAACGTTGCCGCTCGTCTGGAAGCTGATGGCGATTGAAGCGATGGCGTTGATGCAAGCCGCCGATGCGCGCGGACGTGAGAAGGTTTTGGGCGGCGATTACCGGAAGCTCTACGAACTGGTGCGTGGCGTTTCGCTGGAGTTGACGTGTGATCGTCCGCTGGCGGAAGACATCCAGCGCGTGACGGAGTTATTGCAAACAGAAGCCGCGCAGAAGGAGTGTTTGAAGTCGTGAAGTTGTGCCAACGAGTAATAGCCGAGACTTCATCGTCCTCGATTTCAGAAAGCATTTCGAAGACGAAGACGAATCGAAAACTTAGCTTGAACACATGAAACCCACCGAGACAGACGTGTTGATCATCGGCGCCGGACCGGCGGGCGCGGTGGCGGCGGCGAGTTTGCAGCGCGATGGCTTTCGCGTTCTCGTCGTGGAGAAGCAACGTTTTCCACGCTTTGTCATCGGCGAGAGTTTGCTGCCGCGCACGATGGATTTGTTGCAAGAGGTCGGTTTGCTCGAAGCAGTCGAGGCAAAGAATTTCATACACAAGACGGGCGCGGTATTTCGTCGCGGCGAGGAGATTTGTGATTTCGATTTCGCTAATCAATCTGGCGACGGCTGGAAATACACCTATCACGTCCCGCGCGCGGAGTTTGATCAGACTATCGCGGACACCGTCGCCGCGCGCGGCGTGAAATTTCTCTACGGCCACGGCGTGTCGGCGGTGAGCTTCACTGACAACCACGCCGAGGTGACGCTCGATCAACCCGACGGCTCGAAGCGCGACGTCTCGGCACGGTTCGTTCTCGATTGCAGCGGCTATGGTCGCGTGTTGCCGCGCTTGCTCGATCTCGAAGCTCCATCGAAGTATCCGGTGCGTGAATCCCTTTTCGCGCATGTCACGGGAGACAAACGTCCCGCTGGTCGCGACGAGGGGAAAATCTGGATTTGTATGCACGCGGATGGCGCGTGGATTTGGATCATCCCATTCTCCAACGGCAAGACGAGCGTCGGTGTGGTGGCGACTCCAGAATTCTTCGCGAAGTATCCGGGCGAACCTGAATCTCAGTTGCGCGCCATCTTGATGAGTGAGCCGAACGCCGTCGCGCGACTTGGCGATGTGCAGATGGTTTTCCCGCCGCAACGCATCAAGGGTTTTGCGTGTTCGGTCAAAAAACTTTTTGGCCCACAGTTCGCGCTGGCGGGAAACGCCACGGAATTTCTCGATCCGATCTTCAGCTCCGGCGTCACGCTCGCGATGGAATCCGGTTTGCGCGCGGCGCAGGTAGCGGCGAAACAACTGCGTGGCGACACCGTGGATTGGCAGGCGGACTACGCGGATTACGTGATGCAAGGCGTGAACACGTTTCGCGCTTACGTCACAGCATGGTACGACGATAAGTTCCCGACGATCCTGTTCGCCGCGCAACGGAATCCCAGCGTGATGTCGCAGATTTGTTCCGTGCTGGCGGGCTACGTTTGGAACAAATCAAATCCGTACGTCGCTCAGGCAGACCGGGCGTTGCGCGCATTGGCCACAATCTCTAGCACGCCATCACGACCGTCGCCAACAATTGCGCCTGCGAGGAGCGAGCCGAATAATTTCTTCGCCACCGACGATCAATCTGCCTTCGACGCGAAGTGCGAGGCGCAACGCATCGCGTTCGCGCCTGTAGTTTTCCAGACGTGCCGCATCCTTCGGGATGCAAGCGTGCTGGAACTTGTCCAAAAGAGTGGCGCGAACGGACTCGCGCTGGCGGAGATCGTGGCGGGTTGCAGTCTGCCGCGTTACGGCGTGAAGGTGCTGATGGAATCCGGCCTCGGCATCGGATTGTTCTGCTTGAACGATGACCGCTTCACACTCACCAAGCTCGGCTACTTCATGCTGCGTGATCCGATGACGCGCGTGAACATGGATGTAGTGCAGGACATCTGCTATCGCGGCCTGTTTGATCTGGAAGAATCCATCACCACAGGAAAACCTGCCGGACTGAAGACGCTTGGCGACTGGCCGACGTTTTACGAAGGACTTTCATCACTACCGCCGCACGCACAGCAAAGTTGGTTCGCGTTCGATCACTATTATTCTGATCAAGCGTTTCCGGCAGCGCTGCCACTTGTCTTTGCGGACAAACCGAAACGGTTGCTCGATGTCGGCGGGAACACAGGACGTTGGGCGGTGCAATGTTTGAAGCACGATCCTGACGTGCGCATCACCATCGCCGATCTGCCACGCCAACTGGACTTCGCCCGCGCCACCATGAAGCAACACGGCTACGAGTCGCGCGTGGAATTCTGTGGCGTGAACATGCTGGATGAGAATCAACCGTTGCCTGCCGGACACGATGCCATCTGGATGAGCCAGTTCCTTGATTGTTTTTCCGAGGCGCAGATTGTTTCCATCCTGCGTCGCGCCGCTGCTGCGTTGAACGAAAGCGAGACTTTGCACATCCTGGAATTATTCTGGGATCGCCAACCGAACAAAACGGCGGCGTTCTGTCTTCAACAGACCTCGCTCTACTTCACCTGTATCGCGAATGGAAACAGCCAGATGTATCACTCGAACGACCTGTTGCGTTGTTTGGCGGAAGCTGGATTAAAAGTCGTCGAGCAACGCGATCAAGTCGGCCAGTTCCATACGTGGTTAAAATGTCGGAAGGCGTGAATGGCGATTACCGGACGCGCGTTGCCTCGTCCACGCGGCGGATTTCTTCCGGGTCGGTGATTGACTTCTCAGGATCGGGTTCAAGGTTGCGCGAACCATCAGGATTGATAAAACCACGAATGGTCAGAGTCGGGCCGGTTCGAGCGTCAATTTCTCCTCCGAACCATAGCTTTCCAGATCGAAGTTTCAGATAAACATTCTGCCGAACTCCATTGCTGTTCCGATATTTTTGATCCAAAAGGCATTCCCACTTGTTCCCACTCAGGCTGTCGGGAGCTTGAAATGGCTGAGAATGATCAGTGACTACCAGTGCGCCATTAAGTGATTCCACGAGCAGTTGCCCGTAATCTTCTTTTCCATTTCCGGGTTGAATGAGGCTGACCGTTACGGCAAGGTCTGCGCCTTCCACCGGCTGCTCCGAAACCTGACCGGAGATCAAGTTGATGAACCAGCGCACTGATTTCTCGTTGTCTGTCATACTTCGGTAACGAATGGCTGATTGAACGGGAATAAGGCGTGAAAGATCACCCTGCTTCCATGCTTTGAAAATGCGTGGCTGTTTCCTTTCCCAGTATGGCGGGAGATGTGTTTCCAGTCTGCTTCCATAAGAAAACGAGAGATAGGGAGGGATTTCGATTACGTAACCTTCTTTTTTTATCCGCTTCACATCCAGTTGTGTGCCTTGCATCCCAGACAACGCAATTCTTCCGTCAACGTCTGTCTGAAGAGTTAGATTTGTTGTTTGAATCAGCGGAAATACTTCGCCCCGACCGTTTGTAGCGCGAAAGTTGTTCGGGTCGTAATAGTGCAGGACAAAGTCGAAAGTCGCGCTGGAAACAGCGGCGGAGTGTTGATCTATTAAGCGTGCAAAGAAATTAACTTCACCTTGTTTTTTTAACTCCCGTAGTTCCAAGTACGTTAAGAA
Organism: Verrucomicrobiota bacterium; assembly: GCA_043741175.1. Taxonomy (GTDB): domain Bacteria; phylum Verrucomicrobiota; class Verrucomicrobiia; order Limisphaerales; family JADLHS01; genus JADLHS01. The sequence continues at coordinate 30 of JAYUAV010000230.1, read as the reverse complement.
CGCTTGTGCGCCACCGGCCTTTTCCATCAC
>JAYUAV010000229.1:0-3197 GCA_043741175.1 Verrucomicrobiota bacterium | reverse complement strand
TACCGATAACGATTCATCCCAATCGGGTGTTTCTCGCCGGACGTTTTGCTGGACGTTTTTCTTGTGGCGCAACCGCAGGATAATCAAGGCCGGTCACTGATTCACATGCAGCACTTTCGCGGGCGGGAAGCCGTTGAAGTAAGTCGCGGACGCGCTGCCATACGCACCGATGTTTTCGGCATACACCAAGTCGTCCACTTCCAGATTCGGGAGCAGATCGGATTGCGAAATCACATCCAGCCCGTCACACGTCTGGCCGAATACGGCGCAGACTTCCTTCTTGCCGGACTTGAACGACTGCAACGGATATTGGCAATGATCGAAGATGATTCCGCTGAACGTGTGATACACGCTGTCGTCAATGTAGTAACAGCGCCTGCCATTACGCACCGCTTTGCCGATGACACGCGCCACACTCGTCGCCGCCGTGGCCACAAGAAATCTCCCCGGCTCGGCGAGAATTTGGATGTCCTTCGGAAACAACCGCTCGATCTCGGCATTGATGACGCGCGCCAGTTCTGGGAACGGCTTCACATGTTTGTTGTACGGCGCGGGGAAACCGCCGCCGATGTCGAGAATCTTGAGTTCATGCCCGCGCGCCTTCGATTCCTTCATCACCGCCGCCGCCGTGTTGAACGCTTGGACAAAGTTTTCAAAGTTCGTGCATTGACTGCCGACATGGAAACTGAGTCCTTCCACGACCAAACCCATCTTGAACGCGGCAAGGATCAAATCCACCGCCTCGCCAGGCTCGCAACCGAACTTGTTCGAGAGCTCACATTGCGAACCAGTGTTAGAAACCGCCAGCCGCAGCACCACGCCTGCGTGCGGCGCGTATTTTTTGATCTTGTGAATCTCCGTGACGTTGTCGTAAGTGACGAGCGGCTTGTATTTGTCCAACGCGAGCAACGTCTCTTTCGGCTTCGTCGGATTCGCGTAGATGATCTTGTCCCAGATGAAATCCTGCTGCGCCTTCGCGGAAAGTTTCTTGATGTTGTCGTACACCAGCATGAACTCCGGCAGCGACGCCACATCAAAGCTCGCGCCCGCCTTGTAGAGCGTCTTCACGATGGCGGGTTCGGCGTTGGCTTTCACCGCGAAGTAACATTGCACGCGCGGCAGATACTTGCGGAACATCGCGTAGTTGGCGCGGATTTCGTCGTGATCCACGATCACGAGTGGCGTGCCGTGTTTCTTCGCAAGCGATTGGATTTGGGTCTTCGTCATGATTAAATCAAAAAATGCAGTGGCGTTTTAGGGGATTGCGCCGGAGGCACAAGAAAATAAATCGCGGTGAAGATTGCTGAACCACGACTCGTTACCTCGTCGCCTACAAAATCAGAGGACGCGCTTGACCGCCGTCTGCCAGCCCGCGTAATTTTTCTTCACCTCCGCTGCCTTCATCTTCGGCTTGAAGCGAGTGGACATGCGAGGCAACTCGGCCAGTTCCTCCAGCGATTTACAGATGCCTAATCCCAGCAATCCATTCATCGCCGCGCCCCAGGCGGAACTCTCGGTGACTTCGGCGACTTTGATTTCCGTGCGCGTCAGGTCAGCGGTGAATTGCATGAGGAATTTATTTTTCGTCGGTCCGCCGTCAGCATGGAGGGTTTTCAGTTTTACCTTCGCATCGCTCCGCATCATGTCCAGCACGTCGCGGATATGATACGCAATCGCTTCCTGCGCGGCTCGGACGATGTGCGCCTTCTCGCTGAACGCCGTCATGCCCACAATGCCCGCACGCGCCTCCGGCGACCAATACGGCGCGCTCAATCCCGCGAACGCTGGCACGAGATAGACGCCGCCATTGTCACGCACACTCAATGCGAGTTTCTCGACTTCGCCTGCACTTCTGATCAAGCCGAGTTGGTTCTTCAACCATTCAATCGTGGCGGCGGAAAAGCTGATGATGCCTTCACTGGCGTAAGTGGACTGGCCGCGCCAGACCCACGCGAGCGCGACGACTGCGCCGTGCTTCGTGGGCGAAAACTTTTTCCCGACGTTGAGCAACACGCTCGTGCCGGTGCCGAACGTGGCCTTGGCCGTGCCGGGCGCGAAGCACCGTTGCGCGAACAGCGATGCCTGCGAGTCACCCATCACGCCGACGATGGGAATTTGTTTCGGCAAAATTCCACCCGCATCCGTCTCGCCGAAGTGTGCCGCGCTCTCTCGCACTTCCGGCAACGCGTGCACCGGGACTTTGAACAACGCGCAGAGTTTTTCATCCCAGCGCAGCTTGCCGATGTCGAACAACAGCGTGCGACTGGCGTTAGTGAAATCTGTGGCGAAAACTTTTCCACCCGTGAGCCGGTGGATCAGATACGAGTCAATCGTGCCGATGATTGCGCTACCGTCGCGCAGCTTGGTGGCGATGGCGGGCTTGTTCTCGATGAGCCAACGGATTTTTGACGCGGAGAAGTAGGTGTCAATCTTCAGCCCGGTTTTCTGGCGGACGAAATTCTCGTGACCTTGCTTCGTGAGCTTGGCGCAGATGGCGTCGCCGCGACGATCCTGCCAGACGAGTGCGTTGTGAAGCGGCTTGCCAGTGACGCGATCAAACACGACAACGGTTTCGCGCTGGTTCGTGAGGCTCAACGCGGCGAGTTGCGTGAGCTTCTTGGGATTGCGTTTTGTGATCTCGCGGATGACGGCCAAAACATTTTGCCAGATTTCGTCGGCATCGTGTTCCACCCAGCCGGGCTGTGGATAAATCTGTTTGTGACTGCGAGAGGCTTTGTCCAGCAGCTTGCCGCGCGCGTCGAAGAGAACGGCTTTGGTGGCGGAGGTGGATTGGTCAATGGCGAGGATCATGGGACTCATAACAGACTCTCCGCCGCCGCGCTCAATCCTTCCATGCTGATGCCGTAGTGCCGGAAGATGTCCGCCTGCGCGCCGGGCACGGTTTCTTCATCGGGAATGCCCACGATGCGGAATGGCTTGGCTACTCCCGCCTGCATCAACACCGCCGCGCACGCTTCGCCAAGACCGCCGTGAACCATGTGTTCTTCCACCGTAACGACCGCGCGACATTCACGGCCCGCTTTCAAAATAGCTTCCATATCGAGCGGCTTGATGCTGTGCATGGAGAGGACGCGGCAGTTCAATCCGCGCTCGGCCAGTTGTCCGGCGGCTAGCAACGCGTGAACGACAGTCTCGCCCGTGGCGATGAACGCCACGTCATTGCCTTCTCGCAACGT
>JAYUAV010000228.1:0-3139 GCA_043741175.1 Verrucomicrobiota bacterium | reverse complement strand
GCGCACGGAGTGACGCGCCCTACCCGCAACATTGGAAAGAGCGTCGCCGGTCTGCTCGCGGGAATCGTGCTCGTGGACTGGGCGGCAGTTCCTCGGATGGGTGATGAATTCAATCTCGTCTTCGTCGGGCTTTTCATTCTCGCCTTGATTCTTCAACGAAAGATTCCCGCGACGTGACATGAAAGTGCCGCTCAGTTTTTGGAGTGCGGAGACTTGTCACCGCTTTCGCGGCCTGAGCGACTTGTCGCTCAGGAAAAACCGTGTCCAGCGGTTTGACGCAAGTGCGGAGGCGTCCTCTTGAAACAGAGAGCCTCTCTCAATGCGACGCACCGCTGGACGCGGTGCTGCTGGGACGACAAGTCGTCCCAGCGGGAAAAGCGGCGACAAGTCGCCGCACGCCAAATTTTCCACGCGCTTCACCAACTTTGAACGCAGATATTGTCACGACTGGAATGTGTCTGCGCTTGCCAGTGCGGAGAAGCTTCTGGAAACTCCGTCCACTGAAAGCATGGAATTGATTGAACGCACCATTCAAGTGAGCTGGCAACACCGCGTGTTGTTCACCGAACACGTCTTTGATCCTGCCAACTCCACGCTCCGCGACAACTTGAGCCGGGACGAACAGGGTTCGCCGCGCCGCGCGTTGGTGGTGCTGGATGAATCACTCGCGGCGACGCAGCCGAAATTGAGTGCGGCGATTGAAACCTATTTCCGCGCCCAACCGGACGGAGCAACGCTCGTCGGCACGCCACTCATCTACAAAGGCGGCGAGCAGACGAAAGCCTCGTGGTCGTCCGTTGCTGAAATCCACGCGGCGATTGATCGGCATCATATTGATCGTCACTCCTATCTAGTTGCCGTGGGTGGCGGCGCATTGCTGGACATGGCGGGCTTGGCAGCGGCCACGGCGCATCGCGGCGTGCGGCACATCCGCATTCCGACAACGACTTTGAGCCAGTGCGATTCCGGCGTGGGCGTGAAGAACGGCATCAACGCGTTCGGAAAAAAAAATTTCATCGGCACGTTCGCTCCGCCGTTCGCGGTCATCAACGATTTCCAACTGCTGGCCACGCTTTCGCCGCGAGACATGCGTGCTGGCTTTGTGGAAGCGGTGAAGGTCGCGTGCATTCGCAGCCGGGAGTTCTTTGAATCGTTGGAATCTGATGCGACGGCTTTGGCGAAGTTTGAACCGGAAGCCATGCGCAAACTTATCCGGCGTTGTGCCGAGTTGCATCTCACGCACATTACCAGCAGCGGCGATCCTTTTGAATTTGGCTCCGCGCGTCCGCTGGACTTTGGCCATTGGGCGGCGCACAAGCTGGAACAGTTGTCTGGTTTTAGTTTGCGCCACGGCGAGGCTGTTGCCATTGGTATCGCCTTGGATGTGATTTACGCGCGACGCGCGGGATTTCTCAAAGTCGAGAGCGCGAGCCGTGTGCTGGAATTGTTGGAGACGTTGGGCTTCGAGTTGTTTCACGAGGATTTACAACGTGAGGAATTGCTGTCGGGCTTGGAAGAATTTCGCGAACACCTTGGCGGGCGACTCGCCATCACATTGCTGCGAGACATCGGCGTTGGCTTTGAGGTGAATGAGATGAAGCTGGAGTTGATTCGGGAAGCCATAGCGGAATTAGGAGAACGTTGTTAATAAACTCCAAGCATGGTTGTGAGAGCCAGCACGGATGTATCCGCGAGGTTTTGGACTGCGGCAGCCCTCTGCCGCTTTTCCATCGCAGGACTAGTTACGTGAAAGCGGCAGAGGGCTGCCGCAGTCCAAGACGCTGGCGCGAATTTCGGACGAACCACCAGCTTTTGCTACTCGTAGATTGTTTGAAACTGTTATGACGCGCACCGCTGTCATCAATGTCGTGAGCTTGTCCGAGTCTTTGCTCGGGCCGCATACGCCGCGCATCAATGCCTTTCGCGCGGCGGGCGCGTTGAGCCGCATTGAGCCGGCGTTTCCCGCAGTCACTTGCACGGCGCAGTCTACTTACCTGACCGGACTGACTCCGGCGCAGCACGGCATCGTCGGTAACGGTTGGTATAATCGCGAACTCGCGGAGGTGCAGTTCTGGAAACAATCCAACCACGTCGTCGCGGGGAAAAAGATTTGGGAGACGTTGCGCGAGGCCAACCCCAAGTTCACCTGCGCGAAAATGTTTTGGTGGTACAACATGTATTCCAGCGCAGACTGGTCCATCACGCCGCGCCCGATGTATCCGGCGGACGGGCGCAAGTTCTTCGACATCTATGCGTGGCCTTACTCAATTCGTGAAGAGATCAAACGTGAACTTGGCGAATTCCCGTTTCCCGCGTTCTGGGGGCCAGCAGCAGGCCTGGATTCGTCGCGCTTTGCCGCTGATGCGGTATCGAAATGGATTGCGGAGTCGGCCAAGTGGATTGAACGCAAGCACGCACCAACGCTGAACCTGATTTATCTACCGCATCTGGATTACAACTTGCAGCGATACGGAACAACAGTTGAGACGGAGTGTGGCGGTCGTTTGGAAAGCGGTGGCCGTTGGGATGGCTGTAAAATAAATTTGAACCCCGCCATCATTTCGGATCTCCAGCGCATTGACGCCATTGTTGGCGACTTGATTGATTTCTTTGCGAAGCAATCCGTGCAGGTGGTGTTGCTCTCGGAGTACGGCATCAGTGCGGTGGACACGCCGGTTCACCTGAATCGTCTGTTTCGCGAATGCGGCTGGTTGACGATCAAGGAAGAACTCGGATTGGAACTGCTCGACTGCGGCGCGAGCCGGGTGTTTGCGGTGGCGGATCATCAGGTGGCGCATGTTTATCTCAACGATGCTTCGCTCGAAACCGAGGTGCGAGCGCTGTTGGAAAAGCAGCCCGGCGTTGGTGAAGTGTGGGGCGCGGCGGAAAAGAAATCTCACGGGCTTGATCATCCGCGTGCGGGCGATTTGATCGCTGTGGCGAAAGATCGCGCGTGGTTCACCTATTATTACTGGCTGGATGATAAACGCGCTCCCGACTTTGCCCGCACCGTGGACATTCATCGCAAACCCGGTTACGACCCTGTGGAATTATTTCTCGATCCGAAGATTCCGTTGGTGAAAGCCAAGATCGCCTGGCGCTTGCTGCAAAAGAAACTTGGCTTTCGGATGCTCATGGA
>JAYUAV010000227.1:0-5913 GCA_043741175.1 Verrucomicrobiota bacterium | reverse complement strand
CAGGCATCGTCTTGGCCAAGCGGATCAAACCGCCACTGGTTTCAGAGCAACCCGTCTTCGCAGCAACGGGGGCTGGCGCGGGCTTTGCCACAGGCGCGGCCACTACTACTTTGGAAGCAGTAGCTGGTGGGACTGCTGGTGCCGTCTTGACCATGCGACCCATGTAGGGTGACCGGCCTGTGTAGGTCTTCCCGACGGGGACTTCAAACTCGGAACGATATCGCTCGTTCCATTCTGTTTGAGCGTTGGTTTGCGCGCTGATTGAGTTGGGTGAGGACATTGCAATAACAGCCAACGCGATGGCTGCTGCGAACGTCTTTGTTTTTGTTTTCATATAGAACTGTTTGACTGCGGTTTGTTATTTGGGAACGCCGGTTCTGAAACGTCTGGATTGCGGCGATGTCTCTCTCGCACCGTATCCCGGAAAAGTTTGTGGGATAGCCGCAATTGAACTGGCGGCGGGCATCATAGAGCAGAAATCTATATTTGCAAGTTGGCCATGCGGTTTGGGTGGGGGCATCAAGAGTCGCCCGTTTGGGTGTGACCAGAGGTGACGGTTACATGCCGATGGACGGAGTGGGGAGCGTCCGGAATGGCACTTAGATAAGGAAGGGTCACATTTCATTGATGGTTTTGCCAATTCTTCGCCACTGCATGATGAAGTTCCGAAAACGGTTTTGCCAAGAGCCAATAAAAACAAACGCAGCGCGAAACTGGTTCGCACGCATCTCGGACAGAAGCGGTGATTTTCTCAGTGACATTCGTTGAGGAATTAAGACCTAGATTAAGACCGATCTCTATTGCGCGGTGCTTCCAGTTACATCTAACGATTCACCTCAAACTTTACACCCGGCGTGAAACGGTGAATTATTTCCGCAGCCAAAATGTGCGGACACGGCTGAAGGGCTCGCCAATTTTGAGCGTCGCTTCACTGTTTGATGCTGGTGCGTTGCTGCAACCAGGTGATGTCGTTGGGCGAATATTGTTCATTGTTCGGACAAGGGTTGCGTTGCCGCACCGGTGACAGGGTGTTTGCATCCCGCCATTTTTTGATTTCAGCATGACCGTCAGCGAATGAGAATCCGCCAGCGCCATTGTGAGTCGAGGCGGGCACATCCGTCCATTTCGCGCTGGGATCGGGTTGCATCCGCACGGAAAACAAACCGTCGTTCAAGCTGTCGGGACATTCGTCCAGCAACACCCAGGTGTTCGCCGCACCGAGCTTTGCGACGTCGCTGGTTTTCAAAAATCTCTGCCAGCCCGGTGTTTGTCCCGCGATACGGTTGCCGATGTCGAGAACGTCACCCACGAAAGCGTTCATCGCAACGCTGCGGACTCTCGTTCCACCTTTGCCGGGACGATTGTCCGCCGGGCACTTAAATACTCCGGTTTGTTTTGCAACATAAGGCCCGATTTGCCCGGCACTCAACAACATGGCGGTGGTGTTATCAAGATTAGGAAAGGCTGCCTGTAAATCCCATGACAGCGTCCCGGCAACCCAGGCGTTTAATTTGCCGCCAATGATTCCATTTTCCCAAACGGCGAGTGAGCCGCGATTTTCAGGAAACTTGTCTCCATTGTCCGAGGTGTACATCACAATCGCGAGTTGCAGTTGCTTGAGACTGTTGAGGCAGTAGATGCCCTGCGCCTTGGCTTTGGCTTTACTCAAGGCTGGTAGCAACATTGCCGCTAGAATAGCGATGATGGCAATGACGACCAAAAGCTCAATGAGCGTGAAGGCATGCGATGCAGTTTGAATCACGGTGCGTGGTGCAGTTGTCTTGTTGTGACGCTGGCAACGCTTTGAATTGTTAGGATTAATAGTCATGGCGGGCATGTTCAGGGGTCCGCGTCTATGCAGACTCCAAGTTGGTACACATGTATTTCACCACGGCCTTGGTTCGTGAATTGACGTCCATTTTTTTATAAACCGCGCGCACATAATCGCGCACGGTGTTGATGCTGACATCCATGCCAGTAGCGATTTCTTTGTAAGAGTCCCCCTGCGCGAGCCGTTTCAGGAATTCTTTTTCGCAGGCTGACAGTCTTTTGTTTGAAGGTAAGGTAGCTTGGCTTTCATCCAATAACACGCGCTTCCCACTGATGAAACTTGTTTCGATCTCCATTGGTGTAGTCGTTCGGCTGGTCATATCAGTTTTTTGGCGTGTGTTCCGTCAACCAGATCATATCTGGATCCGAGATGCTGCATATGACCCGCTGGTTGACCGAATATCGCACCGGCTGGGTCACGACCGCTCCATTCATCACCACGCTTCGCGAACGCGCACTCTAACCAAGCGCCCGTTGTGGCGCGCGCACAAAACTGGCGGCAGGACAGGCGAAAACTTTTGCCGAACGACCCACAATCGTCTCGCTTGATCTTCCGCCAGCGCAGTGCTTTACCGGATCAAGCAAAACAGAATCGGCGAGCTTCCGGGTCATAAGTTATCAGTAGGCGAAGTAACCTCTCCGCCACAAGCCCCAAGTCGCGACACAAATTGACTGTGGCCCAAATGAACCAACCACTTTTTCCACTTTTAGGAAAATCTTTGACCAGACAGCAAGTCGGCGGCACGAATGATGGCAATGCCTGGGATTTCATTGAGCCTCGTGGCCAAAGCGTGAATTGGTTCAACATCGCATATCTTGTCGGCTTAAAACTTCGTCCATTGCTCCAACTCTTTCACGCGTTGGTTCACCTGGGCACGCGTGGCTTTCGTGGTGCGGTTTACGCCAAACCCTTCACAGCAGAACGACGCCACCACGCTGCCGTGAATCATCGCGCGCCGGATGTTCGCATCAATCGAACCCTTCGCGCTTGCGAGATAACCCATCATGCCGCCGACGAACGAATCGCCCGCGCCAGTGGGATCAACCACTGATTGCAACGGATACGCCGGACAGATGAAGAAACCTTTCGGACTGGAGAGAATCGAGCCGTGCGAACCTTTTTTGATGATGACGTATTTCGGTCCCATCTTGTGAATTTTCTTCAACGCGGTGAACACATTGTCATCGCCGGTCAACTGCTGCGCCTCGCTGTCGTTCAAAACAAAACCATCCACGCGCTTGATCAGTTTGATGAGATCAGCGAGCGCGATGTTGAGCCAGAGATCCATCGTGTCCGCCACGACGAACTTCGGACGCTTCATCTGATTCAACACATGCTCCTGAAGTGCGGGCGCGATGTTCGCGAGCAACACGAACGGCGACGCCTGATACGCCTTCGGCAACTCCGGCGAGAACGTCTCGAACACGCCCAGCTCCGTGAGCAGAGTGCGACGATTATTCATGTTCACTTCGTATTCACCTGACCAGTGAAACGTCTTGCCCGGCTTGATCTGCAACCCCGCGAGGTCAATGCCGTGCTTCTTGTAAAGCTGCACATACTTCTTGGGAAAATCTTCACCGACGACGCCGACCAATTTCACCGGCCCAAAGAAACTTGCCGCCACCGCCGCATGACTCGCTGAGCCGCCGAGCAGCTTGGGGTTTTCTTGCGTGGGAGTTTTGATGGAATCCAAAGCCGTCGAACCAACAATCAATACGCTCATAAGTTATTTTTTAATCAGGTAATAAATCAGATTGCAGGGTAGGTAAATACGCGCAGTCAGGCAAGCTCCGCCAAAACGGCGCAAGAGTGTGGCCGGGCGATTTGAACTGCCGCGCAACGGCACAGCGTCAAAAACCTCGTGACGCCGTTGGCCAACCGGTAAGGCGCGTCAGTCCCCTGCGCGCCGTCGTGGTAAATCAAGACGCTTTCGTTCCAACAGGCGGCGGGCAGAGGACTGCCCGCCCTACCAACGGCGCGAAGCGTCTGGAGTGCGCGGACACGTCCGCGCTTTGGAACTGGGAGACATGTCTCCCAGTCGGAAAGCGGCGACGTGTCGCCGCAGTCCAAATGGTAGGGCGCGTCAGTCCCTTGCGCGCCGTCGTGGTAAATCAGGACGCGTCCGTTCCAACAAGCGGCTCGCAGAGGACTGCGAGACCTACTAACGACTGGGGTGCGCCCGTCCCCGGGCGCAGCAATGCACGCACGCACGAAGGTTTGGGAAGTTCGAGACGCCTCCGCACGTTTCGCCTTGCTGTGGCCGGGGACGGCCACACTCCGCAGCCAGAGCGCGGGCGGTCCCGCGCCCGCAGTGCTGCGCCAGACCAGAAGGTGTTGATTGATCCGCAAGCCGCTCTTCCTGTTCACGCGCTGCGGACGGGGACCGTCCGCGCTCCGGGAACGCCTCGGACTTTATTCCGCTGACAATGATTCCCCGTACCGAGCTGGCGGTGGGCAACGCCACCGGTCGCGTCGCCTTGGCTCGGCGAAATCAGATGCAGGCGGATGACGCAGAGAAAAGCCCGTTAGGGCTGGCATATTTGTAGTTCGGTCGTTTCCCGCACCAACCAAGCTCCGTCAGGAGCGGCATCATCGGATGGCGCGCTGGGAAGATGTCGCTCCTAGCGTAGCTTGTGATTTTTTGCTGGTAGGGTTCTACAAATATGTCGCGCCGCTGGCGCTTGGAAAGGAGCGCGGGCTTCAGCCCGCTTCAACTCCCGCATGACGACGCGCGCTGGATTTCTTGTGGCCGCCTTTGGTGTGCGGATGGTGAAGCGGCGTGAACGCCGCGCTCCAGGAACGCCTCGGACTTTATTCCGCTGACAATGATTCCCCTAACCGAGCTTGCGGTTGGCAACACCACCGGGCGCGCGACTTGGCTCGCCGAAATCAGGTGAAGGCGGATGGTGACTTGAGATTAATTGTGATGGACGGGGCGAGTAATAAGCGGTTGAATAAACGAACACAATAGGCAAAGTATGAAACTGAAAATCATCATCGCCCTTGTCATATTTGCCGACATTTTGGGCTGGCGAATAAGTGCCCAAACCGCCGGAAAAAATGAAGACGATCTTCGTGAAACTCGGCGTCGCTTCATCGAAAAATACCAACCACTGCGTGTAATCAATGGCGAACTTTATGATTTCTCCGCGCTTTATCATCTGACGCACGCCAGTGGAAATAAGTGGAGCGATCAAAATATAGTGGTGAATTTCGGGGCATGGACTGTTAGTGGGAAAGTTTTACAGGTTGTAGAAGATGGTCTCCTTGTTGAAGAATCGCAGTTGGATCGCACGGTCCTCTTGAAGAATTATCGGTGGCAAGGCGCAAAAGTGGATGGAGCTTCGATAACGGCATTCGCTTTGCCGAGCGGGCGTTACCAATATGTAAACACCTTGGGTGCGGCAAAAACGATCTACGCGTTTGATTGTGGAAGGTTTTATGATCCCTCCTCTGATGATTTTTCAGCCAAGACGATGTTAGCGTATAAGGTAGTAAAGAAAGAATTGTTCCCTTACGGAAATCCCTATAACAGCCGCTACGGTGGAAGTCGTCAAAGCGAAATAGTTTCAGTTTATGAACTGGAAAAGATAGTTTCAAAAGTGTTCGATTCGGACAAGTTGACGAGTGAAAATCGAATCAAGTCCCAAGAGTCGAAGCAGCTTAAACCAAAAGACGCGAAGACGTCTTCTTCACGACAGAGCGGTGCCGCTTCAGACAGAGAAAGTAGCGGCACTGGTTTCCTGATTACTAATGATGGTTATCTCATCACCAACAATCATGTAGTTGATGGTGCAAAAACGATTCGCATACAGACACGAACGGGAACTACTTCATGTGAGGTGGTAAAAGTAGATGTAGCCAATGATCTAGCGTTGTTGAAAGCAGAGGGGAACTTTTCCCCGTTGCCGGTGGCGGCGAGTCGCGGGGTAAAGTTGGGCGGGACGGTGGTGACGGTGGGTTTTCCGAACATCGGGTTGCAAGGGTTCGCGCCCAAGCTGGCCAAGGGCGAGATCGCGTCGCTGTCCGGCGCGGGGGATGACGCGCGGTATTTCCAGATCAGCGTGCCGGTGCAGCCGGGC
>JAYUAV010000226.1:0-21922 GCA_043741175.1 Verrucomicrobiota bacterium | reverse complement strand
GGAGTTTGCCGTCGCGCTTTCAGCGAGGCCAGCATTTTCGGGATGATGGAACTCGTCAATGCGAGGATCAACAACAGTCCGGTCAACATGTCTGCGAATTCCTCCGGCTGCCGCGCTTGAAACAAACCATTTTTTAACACCGCAACCGCCGCTACGCCCAGCAACGTCCCGTGAACGGTGCCGATGCCGCCAAAGATGCTCGTGCCGCCGAGCACCACCGCCGTGATGGCGAACAGTTCGTAGCCCATGCCCGCGTCCGCCTTCGCCTGACCGAGCCGTGACGTATAGATGATGGCCGCGACCGCCGCGATGATTCCGGCCAGCACGTAGGCCATCGCCAATCGGCGTTCGACGGATATTCCCGCGTAGCGCGTTCCTTCCGGCGCAAAGCCGATGGCGCGGAACGACCTTCCGAATGTCGTGCGATGCACCAGCAGCCAGATGCCGATGGCAACGAAGATAAAGATCGGGGCTTGCGCCGGAATGCCGAGCCAGCGTTCCTGACCGAGAAACAGGAACGACGCGGGGAAATTCGTGAACGTGTCCGCGCCTCGCGTGATGGCTTCCGCCAGTCCGCGAAAGAGCGAGAATGTCCCGAGAGTGACGATGAGCGGCGGCAATCGCAGCCAGGTGATGAGTGTGGCGTTGATTCCACCCGCCAATGCGCCGATGCCGATTGTGCAAACCGCCGCCAGTGGAATGGGCATTCCTGCATCGCGCCAAAATTTGCCGAACAAGATCGCGCATAATCCCAGCAGTGAGCCGACAGACAGATCAATTCCGCCCGTGAGAATGATCGGAGTCATCACCAGTGCGAGCAGCCCGATCTCCACCGAGTGACGCATGATGTTGAACGTATTGTCCACCGAACCGAAGCGCGGCCCGACCGAGTTGAAGTAAAGCCACTCCAGCAGCACGACGAACAACAGGATCGTCTCATGCCGGAGCAGGATGGCTTTGAATCCGTGTTTATCAGTGTTCATCCGTGGTTAATTCCTTTGCTTCCGAGTTCGCAACCCATCCGCCACGACGGCCAGCAAGATGATCGCGCCTTGGATCGCTTTCTCCCAATACGCTTCGATGTGCAGATGCGTCAGCGCCGGGCTGATGCACGCCAGCAACAACAAGCCGACGAACACGCCCCACAGCTTTCCACGCCCACCTGACACCGCCACACCACCGACCACCGCCGCTGCGATGACTTTGAGTTCCAGTCCCGAACCGGACTTGGGATCAACCTGCGGCGATTGCACCACGTTCATCATCGCGGCCAACCCCACCAGCGCGCCCATGAAAACAAAAACCGAAAACGTCGTGAGTTGCGGCCGAATACCCGCGAGCCGAGCGGCTTCGGCATCCGTGCCAACGGCGTAAACGAATCGTCCAGCGGAGAGATGTTTTGTCGCCAGCGCCAGCAATACGAGCAACATGAGCGCCGCGAGAATGAGCGTCCATTGTCCCGCGACCTGACTCAAGCCGAGCCATTGCAGGCCGTCCGGCAGATTCACGAACTCGCCCTGCCGCTGCCAGCGTAACGCTTCGCGCCACGTTACCATCGTCGCCAGCGTCACGACGATGGACGGCAAGCGCAGTCCGGCGACGAGCGCGCCATTGATCGCGCCCATGATCGCGCCAAACAGAACCGAAGAGAGAAACACCAGCGGCAACGGCCATCCTTTCGAGGCGAGCAAACCCGCGCACACGCTGCACACGGCGAATTGCGAGCCGACCGAAATATCAATCTGCCGGCTGATGATGACGAGCGCCATGCCGCACGCGACCACGAGTGTCGGCGCTTCGCGCGTGAGCAGCGAGAGCAACGGCTGTGGCTGGAAAAACGCCGGAGCAAAAATCGCCAGCCCCATCAGCACGATTGCGAGCGCGCCAGCAACGGAGAGTTCGCGGAAATGCTTTTTCATCTCACCGCGCCTTTCTCTGTTTGGCCGAGCGCTACCGCCATGACTTCGTGGGCATCGGTTTTGCCGGGGAGCATGGCGGTGATTGTTCCGCCGCGCATGACGGCGATGCGGTCACTCATGCCGAGGACTTCCGGCAGGTCGCTGGAAATCATCAACACAGCCAGACCTTCCTTGGCAAGGCGACGGATGATTTTGTGGATTTCACTTTTCGCGCCCACGTCCACGCCCTGCGTAGGTTCGTCGAGGATGAGCAGCTTGGGTTTCGTCGCAAGCCAGCGCGCGAGGGAAACTTTCTGCTGATTGCCGCCGCTCAAAGAACCGCCGGGCGCGTCCGGGCTGTAAGCTTTCACGCCAAGGTCGCGGATGAAATCCAGCGCAAGTTGTCTCTCCGCGCCAAAGCGCAACCACGCGCCGGGGAAAACGCGGTCGTGAATCGCCATCGTCATGTTGTGCGCGATGGGCATTTCGAGAATGACTCCGTGACGACGGCGATCTTCCGGCACATACGCGATGCCGTGCGCCACGGCTTCCTTCGGAGTTGAAATCGTGATGCGTTGGCCGTTCAACAAGATTTCACCAGAGTCGGCAGGAGTGATGCCAAAGAGAACCCGCGCCAGTTCCGTGCGGCCTGCGCCGACCAGTCCGGCCATGCCGACGATTTCACCGGCTCGCACATCTAGCGAGATGGTCTTCACGCCGCCTGCTGCGCAGTTGAGATTCTTGAGCGAGAGAACAACATCCCCCGCCGCGCTTTCAGATGGCGGATAAATCGCCGAGACTTCACGGCCCACCATGAGTTTGATGAGCGAAGCTTCGTTCATTACGCCGACTTTGTTTGTGCCGACGCTTTCGCCATCGCGCAAAACGGTCACGCGGTCAGCTAGCGCAAAGATTTCTTCCAAGCGATGTGAGATGTAGATGACGCCGACACCACTGGCGCGCAAATCTTTCACGACCGCGAACAACAGATGCTGCTCCTTCTGCGTGAGCGATGCGGTCGGTTCGTCCATGATGACGATGCGTGCGCCCGCGCCGAGCGCGCAGGCGATTTCCACCAGTTGCTGCTCGGGCATCGAGAGCGAACGGACTTCGGCATCGGGCGAAATTTCTGCGCCAATGCGCTTGAGAAGTTCCGCCGCGCGTTGGTGGCGGGCGGCCCAATTCACTTTGCGCAACGCCGAAGCGGGTTCGAGGCGCAGGCCAATGTTTTCCGCCACGGTAAGGTCGGGAAACAGTGCGGGCTGCTGGTAAATGCAGGCGATACCGAGTTTGTGCGCGGACGCTGGCGTGAGTTGCGCGACGAGTTCGCCATTGATCTCGATTGAACCGCCGTCCGGTTGGTGCGCGCCGGTGATGACTTTGATGAGCGTGGATTTGCCCGCGCCATTTTCACCAAGCAGCGCGTGGACCTCTCCTGCCTGTAAATCAAACGATACACCCTTCAGCGCACGCACTGCGCCGAAGGATTTCGTGACTGCTGAAAGTTGGAGGAGAGTTTTCAAACCGTTAATCCGTTTCGGGCGCGAAAAAACTTCCGGCGGCGAGTCCGCCGAGCCAGTTCAGATTGAAACCGAGAAATGGGTTCGCCATCGAAGGCAGGATTTTGCGGAATCACGCTATGAAAGCAAGATTAAGCCAGAAAGATAAGCGCGCGTCCGAGCCGAGTTGACTCACCGGCCTTCAAGCTTGATTTGCGTCTCGCGTTGCCTAGCATCCCGCGCAGTTGTCACGGCATGAAAGCAATCCTCGCACTCGAAGACGGTTCGGTTTTTCACGGCACAGGTTTTGGCGCACGCGCTTCAGCCTGCGGCGAGGTTTGTTTCAATACTTCCATGTCGGGCTATCAGGAAATCCTCACTGACCCGTCTTACAAAGGCCAGATCGTGACGATGACTTACCCGCTCATCGGCAATTACGGCATCAACGATCAGGACATGGAATCCTGGCGTCCGCACGCGGCGGGATTTGTCATCCGCGAACTGTCTCCCGTGGTCAGCAACTGGCGCGCGGATTGTTCGCTCGCGGAATATCTGGAGAAGAACGGCATCCCCGGCATTCAGGGGATTGATACGCGGCAACTCACCAAGAAACTTCGCGTGCGCGGCGCGTTGAATGGATTCATCACCACAGAAAACATTTCTGCCGACGAAGCCGTGAAGCGCGCCAAAGAATGGCCCGGACTCGTGGGCATGGATTACGTGAAGGAAGTCACGCACAAGCAGGCGTTCCAGTGGGACGCGAAGGATGAACAGAGCGGCGCGTTCGATCTCGTGCGCGGCATTGCTGTGGTGGACGCGCGCAAGCATCACAAGCCGCTTCCGCCTGCGGACATTCCCATTGTGGCTTTCGATTTCGGGATGAAATACAACATTCTGCGCCGATTGCGGCAGCATGGTTTCAAGACTCAAGTGTTGCCCGCGACCACTTCCGCCGCCGATGCGTTGAAGCACAAGCCCGCAGGGATTTTCCTCTCGAACGGTCCCGGCGATCCTGCTGCGCTTGACTACATCGTGCGCGAAGTGAAGACGCTCGTGGATTCCGGTATTCCTATTTTCGGTATCTGCCTCGGTCACCAGATTCTCGGTCAGGCGCTCGGCGGAAAAACTTTCAAACTCAAGTTCGGTCATCGCGGCGGCAATCAACCGGTGAAGGATTTGGACTCCGGCAAGGTCGAGATCACCTCTCAGAACCACGGGTTTGCCGTGGACGCGAAGTCGTTGCCATCGGACGTGGCGGTGAATCGCATCAACTTAAACGATCAAACCGTGGAAGGATTGCGTCACAAGACGAAGCCGATCTTCTGCGTGCAGTATCACCCGGAGGCATCACCCGGCCCGCATGATTCCACGCCGCTGTTCGGAGAATTCCGACAGATGATTGAGCGCAAGGGTTGACATGCGTGACGAAATCAATTCACACGACAAATACAATTCGGCGTTTGCGTTTGACTTGAAAATGCGTCCACGGATAATTTGCAGACAGTAATCACACTATGGCAAAACTGGTAATCCTCAGTCAGGGAATGGCGGGTCGCTCCCACGAGTTGAAGGTGGACAAGACCACCATCGGCCGCGTGGACGATAACACGTTCCCCATCGCTGAGTCTTCCGTCTCCAGCCATCATTGTGAAATCCTCCTGCGCGGTGCAGACGTGGTTGTCCACGATCTCAACTCCACCAACGGCACGTTCATCAACGGCAATCCGGTCACGGGCGAAGCGGTTTTGAAACCCGGCCAAACCCTCAAGCTCGGCCAGATCGAATTAAGGCTCGAAGTCGAAGGCGCGCCTGCCCCTTCCACACCTTCCGCCGCTCCAGCACCCGCGCCTGCGCCAGCCAAACAATCCACTGACAACACCACCGTCCTGAAACGCGGAGTGAACCTCACGGAGTTTGAGCAAGGCGCAAAAGGTTTTGACACCTCCGGCAAGGGCTTCACGAAGAAAGACAACAAGGCGAACAAGATTTTCCTGATCGTCGCCATCGTCGTCGGCGTGATCATTATCGGGCTGGTACTCTTTGCACTGATGTCCGCCAGCACTCCCGCGAAGTGATTCGCGGGTTTCGCTCGCAAAACTTTCCACCGCGCATTCCCAAATGGTTTGCTTCCGCGCCCTCGCAGCGGTTCAATGTCCGCAATGATGGCTAAACGTGTCATTCCCTGCCTCGACGTTCACGACGGCAAAGTCACTCGCGGCGTGCAATTCGGCGTCGCCGAGAAGGGCGGCCTGCGCAACGTCGGCGATCCCGTCGAACTCGCGCTTCGCTACAACGAACAGGGCGCGGACGAAATGGTGTTCTTCGACATCACCGCCACCGCGCATGGTCGTGGCACAATGGTGGACGTGATTGAGCGCACGGCGGATCAATGCTTCATGCCGCTCACCGTCGGCGGCGGCATCAAATCCGTGGACGACATGTACACGATGCTGCGCGCGGGTGCGGACAAAATCAGCATCAACTCCAGCGCTCTCGCCAATCCTGAACTCATTCGCCTAGGCGCGGAAAAATTCGGCAGCCAGTGCATCGTTGTCTCGATTGATGCCAAGCGCATCGCGCCCGGCGTGGACAAATGGGGCGTGTTTTCCCACGGCGGTCGTAAAGAAACCGGCCTCGACGCAGTGGATTGGGCGAAGCGCGCGGTCTCGCTCGGCGCGGGTGAAGTGGTGCTGAACTCGATTGACGCCGACGGTACGAAGGCTGGCTTTGATCTCGTCATCACGCGCCGCATCAGTGAATCCGTCGGCGTGCCTGTGGTGGCCAGCGGTGGCGCAGGCAAACTGGAACACATGGCAGAAGTGTTACTTGAAGGTCGGGCGGATGCAGTGTTGGCCGCGAGCATTTTCCATTTCGGCACCTACACCGTCGGCGACGTGAAGAAGTTTCTGTTAGAAAAGAACATTCCAGTGCGGCTTTAATCCGTGTCCATCCATTTCAAAGGATGCGCTTTGTTCACGCTCAGGCTTCTGCTAGTGTTCACGCTCTTATGAATTTGAATATACGTTTATCTGCCAGCCCCATTGCCGGGAACGCGTGCTTCGTGCGTCGCTCATCGTCGGCCATCCAACTTTCCTGATATGTCCACCATCATCAACGCCACCGATGTCACCATCCGTTACGGAGCGCGATCTGTGCTCAATTCCGCGTCGCTTTCCATTGAGGAAGGCGACCGCATTGGGCTGGTCGGACGCAACGGCTGCGGCAAGACCACGTTCCTGAAACTGCTCGCGGGCGTGCAACATCCCGACATCGGCGACATCACCCAACGCCGCGATCTCGTGGTCAGCTATCTGCCGCAGGATTTCATGCTGGACGCGTCGAAGTCGGTGTATGAAAACATCCACGACGGCGGGAAGCCGGTGCTGGATTTGATCGCAGAGTTTGAATCGTTACCGCACGACTCGAAGCGTCACGAGGAACTGGAGCACCGCATCCAGGCACTCGAAGGTTGGACGCTCGATCAACGCATCGAGACGGCGATGTCGCATCTGAATTGTCCCGCGGGCGACCGGCGCGTGGATACTCTCTCCGGCGGCGAGAAGCGGCGCGTGGCGATGTGTCGCGCCATTGTTTCATTACCCGACTTTTTGATCCTTGATGAGCCGACAAACCATCTCGACCCGGAATCCATTGATTGGGTCGCGGATTTTCTCGATGAGTTTCATGGCTCGTTTCTCGTCGTCACGCATGATCGCTACTTTCTTGATCGCGTTGCGAAGCGCATGGTGGAGTTGTACGAAGGGAAGTTCTGGTCGCACAACGGCAATTACACCGATTACCTACTGGCCAAGGCGGAACGCCAGGAAGCCGACGCAACGGTCGAGCACAAGCGTCAGATGTTTCTGAAAAAGGAACTCGCCTGGGTGCGTCAAGGTCCGCGCGCGCAACGCAGCAAGCAGAAGGATCGCTTCGAGCGTTACTACGATGAAGCAGCGAAGGATGGGCTGGTGATTGAAGAAGACATGGAGCTTTGCATCCCGCCGCCGCCGCAACTGGGCAATCGCACTGTCGAGGTGAACGAACTCGGAATGACTCTCGGCGGGAAGAAATTGTTCAGCGGATTCAATTACACGTTTGAGAACGGCCAGCGCATAGGGGTTTGCGGACGGAATGGTCTCGGCAAAACCACGTTGCTGAAGGCGATCATCGGTCAACTCCCGCCGACTGAAGGCACGGTGAAGATCGGCCAGCTCACGAAGTTCAACTACGTGGATCAAGGCCGACTGCAATTGAACGAGGAGCGCACGGTGCTGGACGAAGCGTCCGACGGCACGGAGTTCGTGATCTGGGGTGACTCAAAAATTTCTGTGCGTTCGTACCTGAAACGCTTTCTCTTCGCCGACGACCGCATCACGACGCAGGTCAAGAAACTCAGCGGCGGCGAGCGCAGCCGTCTATTGCTTGCCAAAATTCTGAAGTGTGGCGGCAACTTCCTCATTCTCGACGAACCGACAAACGATCTCGATCTGCCGACATTGCGCGTGCTGGAGGAGGCGTTGATCGCATTTCCGGGAATGGTGCTTGTCGTGAGCCATGATCGCTATTTTTTGAATCGCGTCTGCACGAACATCCTGGCGTTTGAGGGCGACGGGAAGATCACGCACAGCGTTGGCGACTACGATTATTATTTGGAGAAGAAAGAGCGTGCGGCCAAGGAAGCGGCGCGACAGAGCGCGGCGTTTCTTGAGGCGAGCAAGTCAGCCGCGCTCTTACGAGATGCCACCACGCTGAAATCTGCGAAGGCGCGCAAGCTGTCGTTCAAGGAGCAGCGCGAACTGGATGGAATGGAGGCGCAGATTCACGCGGTGGAGGCGGAGGTGGCGCGCATCGAGGGGTTGTTCGCGCAGCCGGATTTTTTCCGCAAGCACGCAGCCCAAGTCAACCAACTGACGGCCGAGTTGGATGCGGCGAAAGAAAATGTTCCGAAGCTCTACGCGCGCTGGGAGGAGTTGGAGGCGGTGCGGGCGACAGCGGAAAAAGGTTAGCGCGCAGATTCTACTGCTTTTTGCGGAGCGCCGGTCTGTGACCGGCTTTATGTGAACGAAGCAAAGTTCGCGCGATACTTTCTTTGAGCTTCGCACATCACGGTTTCACCACGCGTTAAGCCGACGAAACGTCGGTGCTCCTGTTGCACGCGCTGGATTTGTTTCTTGGCAATCCACTACGTCCCGCACATCGTCTGGCAAAATATTCCTCGATGAACTGGCGCGCTACATTTCAACTCAGCTTGCTCGCGGTGCTGTCCAGCGTGATGACGGGCTGCGTGACGTCAGCACTGTGGGAGGATGGACGATTCGCACGCTTCCACGAACCTGCCGCGCCGCCAAATCTTCGGCTGTTCGAGTCCATGCAGAATCATGACATCCTCGTGCAGTATGACGAGTGGCTGGACGTGAATGAAAAATTAAAGACGCGCACTTATTGGCTGGGTCAAGACCATGAATCCTCACGCAATCCGCACAAGCCCGCGTTTGTGTCGGCGCGTGCAGCGAGCGGGTTGTCGCCCATCCGAATCTGCGAGACTTCTGGGTTTAATGCTCAAACCAATGTGGGGCTGGCTGCGGTGATGTCGTGGAATCCGCTGGGCTTCACGCTCTACTCTGGGGAATCGGTGTTGGCCAGTTATCTGTTGCCGATCTATGAAGACGGTTCTGCGACGACGAAGAAAGTTTTGCTCACGCCACTGGCGGTGACGGCGGATGCGGGGATCGTCGCGGGGTATCTTTTCCTGATTTACGGACAGGCGTTCGTGGACAGTAACGGCTCTTGGAATTGGCACTGATCCCGTTTTCTACCGGTAGTTGGAATATCACTGTCGAAACACGGATTCGGAAATCTCAATCGCGGCAAACTACTTTCCCTTCCTACATTCGCGGGTCACCTGATCGTTTTTTAAGTGTGTAATTTCAATTCTTAGCACTGGCAACTTTTGCCCGGTCATTGTTCAATCCGTCATGCGTAAGGTGCAGCAGAAACTTTCCGTGGCTCGCGGCGAACGTCCCGCCGAACTTCTCTTCAAGAACGCCCGCGTTGTCAATGTCCTCAGCGGCGAGATTCATCAGACCAACGTCGCGGTCGAAGATGGCCGCGTGGTCGGCTTCGGCGATTACAAGGCGCGCAAAGTTATCAACCTGCGCGGCGCGTATCTCGCGCCGAGTTTGATTGACGGTCACTTCCATGTGGAAAGCTCGATGCTCACGGCGGGCGAATTCTCCCGCGCTGTTGTCCCGCACGGCACGGGCGCAGTGGTGATTGATCCACACGAATACGCCAACGTCCTCGGTCTCGACGGAATCCGTTACGTGTTGGAGTCCTCAAAAAATCTGCCCGTAGATTTTTTTATCATGCTGCCGAGTTGCGTTCCTGCGACGCATCTCGAAACCGCAGGCGCGCGTCTCACGGCGGATGATCTGAAGCTGATGATCGGTGACGACCGCATCGCTGGCGTGGCGGAGTTGATGAATTATCCCGGCGTGTTTCTCGGCATGGAAAGCGAGCTGGCCAAGATCGAGGCGGGCAAAGGCAAGTGCATTGACGGTCACGCGCCCGGCTTGCGCGGAAAAAATCTCAACGCCTACGCGCTCGCTGGTGTGCGCTCGGATCACGAATCGGTGGAGGTGGAGGAAGCGCGCGAGAAACTTCGGCTCGGCATGCACATCCTGTTGCGCGAGGGCAGCACGGAGCGGAATCTTTCGCACTTGCTCCCGTTGATCAATGCGCACAACTCGCAGAATTGTTCCTTCGCCACGGACGATAAACTTGCTGGCGACTTGGTACACGAAGGACACATTGACCATGCCGTGCGCGTGAGCATCAAAGGCGGCGTGTCGCCGATGGCGGCATTACAGATCGCCACGATCAATACGGCGCGGCATTACCGGCTGAAAAATATTGGAGCCATCGCGCCACGTTTCTGGGCGGACTTCATCGTGTTCGACGACCTGAAGAAGTTTTGCGTGCGGCAAACTTACAAGAAGGGCGTGCTTGTGGCTGAGGACGGTGAGTATCTCGCGAAGAATCCGGCGCGCGTGCCGCTCCCTCGCAGCACGATGAACATGAAGTTTCAACCGCGCGACTTCGACGTGAAGTCTCGCAGTGGAAAGATTCGCGTGATCGAGATCATTCCGAATCAGATCGTGACGCGACAACAGATTGAAACACCGCGCGTGGAGAATGGATTGATCGTCTCTGATACGAAGCGCGATATCCTGAAGATGGTCGTCATCGAACGTCACCGCGCGACGGGCAACGTGGGCGTGGGATTTGTGCGCGGGTTCAAATTGAAGCGCGGCGCACTCGGCTCAACCGTGGCGCATGACGCGCACAACGTGGTGGTAGTCGGCACGAACGACGCTGACATCCTGCGAGTGATCCAAGAACTGGAAAAACTCCGAGGCGGTCAGGTGGCTGTGGCGGATGGAAAAGTCACCGCCGCTCTCGCATTGCCCGTGGCGGGATTGGTTTCAGACAGACCGCTCGCCGAAGTGATGCGGCGAATCGCAGCATTGAACTCCGCAGCGCACGCGATGGGTTGCGATCTGGAAGCGCCGTTCATGACACTGTCCTTCCTGAGCCTCTCGCCGATCCCGGCGTTGAAGCTGACGGATCAGGGATTGATTGACGCGACAAAGTTGCGGAAGACGCGCTTGTTCGTTTGAGGCGGAACGATGCAGACGAACGGGGAAAAGATAAACGCAGAGCGGAGCTGGCTGAGGACAACGCGCTGTCTGGTGATCGTGTCCCGATAGAAATTCTCTGCGTTCGCAGCGTTCTCCGCGTTGCTGCGTTTGTTCCGCCCCAATTCGACTGCATGGATTCACCCTACTTCTTCTTCCCCGAATAAAGCTGGAACACTCCCGCCACACACAGCGCTGCACCGCCCACATACATCCACGTCGTTTTGTTGTCAGTGGAGCTGGTCACGATGCGATGGAGTTGACCTTTGAGCGATTCCGCCTTCTGATAACCAAAGACGAGCAACAGCACACCCGCCACCAACAACGCTATTCCGATCAATGTTCGCATGATTCAATCCTCCTCTGGTTTTTCGCGCCCGAACTCTGGGCAGCACGAACATTTCGTTCCGTAACAGTCGGCGCAGATTTTTTGGCCGCCAAAATCCATCGCCCCAAAACATCCGCACTCGTCGCACGTCAGGCTTTCATCGGGTTTGATTTCGGCATTCATCAAGCGCACTCACATCTTGTGCTTCGCCAGTTGCCATGCGAGATGGCCGCCGTGGATCAATCCCAACGTCAGCAATCCCACGCCCGAATAACGCTCCATCCGCAACAGCGTTTTCTCGCTGAACTTGCCGTGCCCGAGCGACACCGCCCAAGCCAGCCCCACAAACCACAGCCCCGTGCTGACCGCGACACCGCCGATGCAGGCAAGCTTGCTCTGCCATTCGGGCTGAACCCAGTCACGCGAAAGAAAATAGAGCGCGAGAAAAATCCAGAACAGCAACACACCGGGATTCGCCATCGTTCGTACTAACCCGATGAAGAACGCGGAATGTGGGTTCAGTTTTTCTTCGATACGACCCTCGATTTTTTCCGCCGCCTTGCCAATGCTCAACGGAGCGCGAACGGTTTTGGCCGTCATAAATTTGATGCCGAGAAACACCATGAACATGAAGCTGAACACCTCCATGCCAGCCTTGAGGTAACGGTTGGCGAATATGGATGAAAAACCCGTGAACGCGATGGTGCAATAAATCACCTCCATCACGGATGCGCCGATTCCAATCAATGCAGCCCACCTAAATCCACGCCTCGCGCCTTCGTTAATGATGGTGAGATTCACCGGCCCGACAGGAATGCAAAGCACGAGTCCACTGATGAAACCCGTGAGCGCAGCGACAAAGATGGGCGGCAGTTCCGGCATGACAATTTAATCCACGCGCTTGGAAGGTTCTTCATCCTCGTCTTGCTCCTCGATTTCGTGGCGCATCTTGCGAGAGATGTAGGGACGCACAAATCCATAGACGAGATACGCGGTGAAGAAAACCGGCAACACGTAGATCAAAACTTTTTCTCGCAACACCAACACGCCACCCAGCAGTGCCGCGCCCAGAAACGCCTTCGTGAACGTACTCGTGGACTTGAAGCCCAGCGTCTTGAAACTCGGATACCGCACCGTACTCACCATCATCGCAGACAGGAATACCAGCACGATGGCGGGCACATATTTCCAGTGACCCAGGTCGCGGTCTTTTTCGTTCAGATGAATGATCAGCATCGTCACTGAGCCGACCAATCCGGCTGCGGACGGAATCGGGAAGCCGAGGAAATCCTTGCTCGATCCGCCGCCGGGCATCGTGGCGAGACAATTGAAACGCGCGAGCCGGAATGCGCCGCAGAGCAGATACATTGAAGCGATGAACCAACCGACTTGCGGATGATCTTTGAACACATCACCCAACACCACACGATGCACGAGAAACGCCGGAGCGACACCGAACGAAACCAAGTCTGCCAGTGAATCGAACTCGCGCCCGAACGGGCTCTCTACACCCGCCATCCGCGCCACGCGCCCGTCGAACAAATCAAACACGCACGCGGCAAGAATGAAGGCGAGCGCGAGTTTGATGTCGGTGTAATCACCCAGCTCAAGTCGCGCCTCAACAATCTTCGTCAGTGCCACGAATCCACAAAAAAGATTTCCCGCCGTCAGCAAGTTCGGCAGGAAATAAATCTTCAGCTTCGGCTCAGGAGCGTCGCCGTCGGTCGTGGTTTGGTTTTCAGCCATAGTAAAATCTTCTCAACTCAGCGTTGCCAGAATGCTCTCTCCGCCCACCATCTTATCGCCAAGTTTCACTTTGATCGTCGCACTCATCGGCAAGTAGATGTTTCCGCGCGAACCGAATTGCACAAGGCTGATGCGCTCGCCAGCCACCACCGTCTCGCCCGCCGCCGCCCAGACGTTGATGCGCCGCGCGATCAATCCCGCGATGAGACGCACGCCGAGTTTTTGTTCGGGTGCTTCCGCCGGGATGAAACCAATCAGAACGTTCTCGTTGAACTCCGCGCAATCACTCCGCGTCGCGCTGAGATATTGTCCGTCGCGATGTTTGTGAAAAACCATCTTCCCGCTCAAGGGTGCTTTCTGGACGTGAACATCGAAGACGTTTAGAAAGATGGAAATGCGCTGGCACCTGCCGCCCATGAATTCCATCTCTTCCGTCTCATCAATCAAGTCCACTGTGCCGTGAGCAGGCGCGAGTACGAGTTTCTTACCGGGAGGAACAGTCGCATCCGGGTCGCGAAAAAAGTTGAACGTGAAGATGGCAAACAACACCCACAACACCGCCAACACACCGCTCAAACCGAGAATGAACCCACCGAATTTGTGAGCCAGGAATCCTACCAACAACAGCAGCAACACCGCTCCCAACGAGAAGAAAATTATTTTTAACGCCGCCGCTTGTGCTTTACCCGCATGTTTCATGCGGTCAAGGTAGGGACGGCTCGCGCGCGTTCAAAGAACAAAATCCAAATCGGTCGGAGCGCGAACGGCACCTCGTCCGCAGCGCGCGGCTCACGAAGAAAACTTGATGAAGCTCCAACGCTTCACTGAATGCGGAACGCTGCGGACGGAGACCGTCCGCAATACGCCAACATCATGTCATCGCACTGGGAACATCTGAAAAAACTCGCGCTCGCCGAGGTGGAAGCCACGCTGTCGGAGTTGCCAGTGCCATTGCGCGAACGCGCCGCGCAATTGCCCGTCACCTTCGAGCCGTCACCTAGCGCGAGTCTTGTGGCCGACGGTATCGAGGCGGATTCACTCGGCCTGTTCACCGGTCCGGCGTTTGGCGAAGAAGAACACAGCGCATCACCGCTGCCGCCGCAGATCATTTTGTATCTGGAAAACCTCTGGGACTTCGCTGAGGGCGACGAGGAAGTTTTTTTGGAAGAGGTTCACACCACGTATCTCCACGAACTCGGCCACTACCTCGGTCTGGATGAAGATGACTTGTTCGAGCGCGGGTTGGAGTGAGTGGGTGAACGCCTTCGACATTTGTTAGAGCGTGTTTGAAAACTCGCGGGACAATGAATCGTCCTCGTCCTCGAAGCCGTTAAAAAACCGAGAACGAGGATGGGAACGACGGCGAAGACGACGCCCCGAACTTGGTTTTCATGCACGCTCTTGGACGCGCTGAGACTGGAGACATCTGCGTGCCGGGAACATTATCGGGATGCGCGGCGTCTGCAACGCCTCGGATTTTCACCTTGCGTCAACGCCGCCGCCACGGACAATCCGCGTTGTATGTTTTCACATGTTGTCATCTTCTGGACGGATCCGGCGCAACCCAATGCGGCGGATGAATTGATCGCCGGAGCCAATCAATATCTCAAGCCCATCCCCGGCGTGTTGAATTTCCACGTCGGCAAAATGGTCGGCAGCCATCGTCCCGTGGTGGATCAGACTTATCAGGTCGCGCTGAATCTCGTTTTCCCCACCAAGCAGGCGCAGGACGATTATCAGGTGCATCCGCTGCATGTGGATTTCATCGAGAAATGTTTCAAGCGCGTCTGCACAAAAGTGCTCGTGTACGATTTCGAGTAACCGCTGCGCCACTCGCGCTCTCATGCAAGTCGTCCGTTCCATAACCGCCATGCAGCGTCTCGCCCGCCGATGGCAACGGCGTGGCGCGCAGATCGGTTTTGTCCCGACGATGGGCTATCTGCACGAGGGACATCTCAGTCTGGTGCGTGAAGCTCGGACGCGCGTTGGTAAATCCGGCAAGGTCGTCGTCAGTATCTACGTCAATCCGACGCAATTTGCGCCTACGGAAGATTTGTCCCGGTACCCGCGTGATCTGAAACGCGATCTTTCGCTCTGCCGGAAACTTGGTGTGGATGTCGTGTTCGTGCCGACGGACGCGGAGATGTATCCGGGTAAAGCGGTGGGCGATTACAGCACGTACGTCGTGGAAGAAACACTCGCGGGCCGCATGGAAGGCGCATCTCGACCGACACACTTTCGTGGCGTAACGACGGTTGTGGCCAAATTGTTTAACATCGTGTTGCCGAGCGTGGCTGTGTTCGGCGCGAAGGATTGGCAACAAGCTGCCATCATCAAACGCATGGTGAGCGATCTGAATTTCCCGCTGAAGATCATCATCGCGCCGACCGTGCGGGAACTTGATGGCGTTGCGATGAGTTCGCGTAACAAATACCTCGTCGGCAATCTGCGTCCGCAAGCGACGGTTCTTTCCCGCTCAATCAAAATGGCGCGTGAGCTTGTGAAGGCTTCGGCGAAATCTGTTTCTGCTACGCGACTCAAAGTCGGGATCACCAAGATCATTTCCGCCTCACCAGATGCGCGACTGGATTACGTCGAGTTTTTCGATCCCGAAACATTGTTGCCGCGAAAACAAGTGGCTCGCGGTTCACGCATGGCGCTCGCGGTCTTCGTCGGCAAAACGCGATTGATTGACAACGGGCGGCTTTGACGGAGAGCGGGCCGTCCCGCGCACTCTCCGAGAAGTATTTCAAAAACCTTGCCGTCGTTTCCCGGCGGCAACATTCTTCGGACATGAAGCGCATGTTAATTCTCCAGAGCCTGCTGGCATTTGTCGCAATGGCGTCCGCCGCTGAACCATCTCCCGCAGACGTGCAGCTCAAGAATTATTTCGCCAACGAAACCGCTGCGCTTTCGGAACGTTGTCTGGCGGACATCAAAACGCTCGACGATTGGAAATCACAACGCGCAGAATTCCGCCGCCAGTATCAAGAGATGCTTGGCCTGTTGCCGATGCCGGAGCGCACGGATTTGAAACCCGTCATCACGGGCAAGTTGGATCACGAAGAGTTCACGGTGGAGAAACTCCAGTTCCAAGCGTCGCCGGGGCTTTATTGCACAGCGAGTTTGTTTCTGCCGAAGAACTCACAGAAACCAGTGCCGACGATTCTGTACGAGAGCGGGCATTTTCGTTTGATGACCAACGGCATCAGCTACGGTAATAAAGCGGCGTATCAAGCCGATGGCGCGTGGTTCGCGCGCAATGGCTATGTGTGTCTCGTGCTCGACACATTGCTTGCAGGCGAAGTGCAGGGCATCCACACCGGCACGCGAGACAAGGGGCTTTGGTGGTGGAACTCGCGCGGTTACACGCCCGCTGGAGTCGAAGCGTGGTTCGGCATCCGCACGCTCGACTATCTCAGCACGCGACCCGAGGTGGACACGAATCGCTTCGGCATCACGGGTCACTCCGGCGGTGGTGCATACAGTTGGGCGGTGACTGCACTGGATGATCGAATCAAAGTCGCCGCACCGCTGGCGGGCATGGCGGACGCGCACAGTCACATTGTCGAAGGCGTGATGGACAGTCATTGCGACTGCAACTTTCCGATCAACTATTATCGCTGGGATTTTCCGCAGATCGCTGCGCTCGCTGTGCCACGTCCACTGCTCATCGGCGGCACAGACAACGACGGATTGTTCAACTTGGAGAATACGGTTCGCATCCACGAGAAGGTTCGTCGCATCTATAAACTCCACGATGCTTCAAGCAAGCTTGGGCTTATCCTCGCGCCCGGGCCACACAACGAAGTGCCCGAAATGCAACTCGCTGTTCTGCGCTGGTTCAATCGCCATCTCAAGGGCGAGGAGAAGCCGCCGGTTGAGATGATTGTGAAAAAGTTTTTCACGCCAGAAGAATTGCTCGTGTTCACCACACTTCCGACGGACGCCATCAACACGAACATCGCAGACACTTTTGTTCCAATGGCAAAACCCGAGAAGCGCACTGCCGCCGAGCTTGCTGCTGTCTTGCGTGAGAAAGTGTTCGCGGGCTGGCCTGCGGATGATTTGCCGCTAACACCAGAACGCGCGCTGGTCTTTCAATACAGCCATCTCAATCTGACAGCTTGGGATTTTACGAGTCAACCGGGCGTTACGCTTCGGCTTTATCTAGTGACAGACGCTTCCGCCACAAATTCCGGCCCAGTCCAACTGACGATTCTGGACGAAGAAACAGTAACGCCGTGGTTCGCTCAAGTTCGCGCTCTTGCCTGGCCACATTCACAAGCGAGCGCGGTTGCCAGCGGTGAGTTCTCAGCCCCAAACCTGCCCCCAGCCAGTCCGAACGATCTGGAAACACTGGGCCGTGAGGTTGC
Organism: Verrucomicrobiota bacterium; assembly: GCA_043741175.1. Lineage (GTDB taxonomy): Bacteria > Verrucomicrobiota > Verrucomicrobiia > Limisphaerales > JADLHS01 > JADLHS01. The sequence continues at coordinate 4,378 of JAYUAV010000226.1, read as the reverse complement.
TGGCGGTCGCAAGACTCTCGCCTTCTTCGCCCCGCGTGGCGTCGGCATGACGGCGTGGTCTGGCGACGCCAAAGCGCAAACGAAGATTCGCCGCCGTTTCATGCTGCTCGGCCAGACGCTGGATGGGATGCGCGTCTGGGACATCCGGCGTGCGGTGCAGATGATCCATTTTGTTCGCGACGCAGATGTGGCGAAGGTGGAGTTGCAGGCGGCGGGTCAAATGGGAGTGAACGCGCTCTATGCTGCGCTATTTGAACCCAGCGTCCGGCGATTGGAGTTAAGCGAGCTTCCCAAATCTCATGCGGAAGGTCCTGATTATCTCGGTGTCCTGCGCGTCACGGATGTGCCGGAAGTCATTGAAGCGCTCGGCAGCAAAGTCAGTCAGCATTGAACGGAGAAGGAATGGATTGCCACAAAAAGGCACAAGAGGCGCAAAACTAGAACGAGTACAAGCCGCTTCCCGCAGTCGCCGTCTCTTTTTTTATGTGCCTCTTGTGCCTTTTTGTGGCTGATAAACCTTCACTCCGGCGATGAATCCTTTTGCTGGCGATTGACACGACGGCGCGAATTTGGTTTAACACGCGCGCCATGAAATCCCTTCATTCAGCCAGAAACCTGTTTTTGTTCGGCGCGTTTGTGTTCGCGCTCGCTTTTGCATCCAGTGCATTTGCCGAGAACGGTGCAACTCTGGAGCAACGCGTCGCGCAACTTGAGTCCGCAGCGAAGTCAGCTTCCCCCATCAACAGCGGCGACAACACCTGGCTGCTCGTCAGTTCCGCGTTGGTGTTGATGATGACTGCGCCGGGATTGATTTTGTTCTACGGCGGGCTGGTTCGCAGCAAGAACGTCCTCTCCACGATGATGCACAGCATGATCCTGATGGCGGTGGTTTCCGTGCTGTGGATGGTGTTCGGTTACAGCATGGCGTTCGGCGAGGGCAACGCCTTCTTCGGATCGCCCACGCAGTATTTCATGTTGAAGGGCGTGGGCGGCGCGCCGAACGCGGATTACGCACCCACGATTCCGCACATGAGTTTCATGTTGTTCCAGATGATGTTCGCGATCATCACGCCAGCACTCATCAGCGGCGCGGTGGCCGAGCGCATCAAGTTCAGCGCGTACCTGCTCTTCACGGTGCTGTGGGTCACGATCGTTTATTTCCCGTTGTGCCACATGGTCTGGGGCAAAGGTGGATTGTTCAACTGGGCGCTCGGCGGAAAGATTCCCGTGCTGGATTTCGCGGGCGGAACAGTGGTTCACGTCAGCTCTGGCGTGGCGGCGTTGGTGGCGGCGATGGTTCTGGGCAAGCGCATGGGCTATCCGCGCGAGCCGATGGTGCCGCACAACGTGGTGTTGAGCTTGATCGGAACAGGATTGCTGTGGGTGGGCTGGTTTGGATTCAACGCGGGCAGCGCGGTGAGCGGCGGCGAACTGGCGACGAGCGCGTTTGCCGCCACGCACTTCTCCGCAGTGGGCGCGGCGTTGAGTTGGGCCGGGTTAGAGTGGATGCTCAAAGGCAAACCCAGCGTGCTCGGTCTCGCGTCTGGCATGGTGGCGGGGCTGGCCACGATCACACCTGCGTCAGGGTTCGTCACGATTCCGGCGGCGTTTGCCATCGGGCTTTGCGGCGGTGCGGCCTGTTATTTTGCGGTGACGAAGCTCAAGAGCGCATTCCGTTACGATGATTCTCTCGATGTGTTCGGTGTTCACGGCGTCGGCAGCACGGTGGGTTTGTTGTTGCTGGGCTTCCTCGCGAATCCTGCGGTCAACGGCATCATCGCCACCACATTCAAGTCCGGCGAAACGGTGGTGTCGCTTGCTGGCGGCATGGCGCAGTTCAAGAATCAGGTCATCGGCGTGCTGGTCACAGCGGCTTTCAGCGGCATCGCGACGTTCCTCATCCTGAAACTGGTCAATGCCATCGTCGGCCTGCGTGTGACACCGGAGGAAGAACATTCCGGTCTGGATTTGACGCAGCACGGTGAAAGCGCGTACAACGATTGATAGCGGAACAAAGCAGTTTTTAATTTTATGAAAAAGATCGAAGCCATCATCAAGCCATTCAAACTCACCGAAGTGAAAGACGCGCTGAACGAAATCGGCATCACAGGCATGACCGTCACGGAAGTGAAAGGGTTTGGCCGCCAGAAGGGTCACACGGAAATCTATCGCGGCAGTGAATACACCGTGGACTTCCTGCCGAAGATCAAGCTGGAGATCGTCCTGCCGGACGCACAGGTCAAAGCCGCCATCGAAGTCATCACCAAAGGCGCGCACACCGGCAAAATCGGTGATGGAAAGATTTTTGTGATACCCGTCGAGACCGCCATCCGCATTCGCACAGACGAACAGGGCGATGCTGCGGTGTGACGTGTTCGGGTTGTAGCCGCTCCACGGTGTCGGTCTTAATCTTAATCCCTCCGTTGGGAGATTAAGATTAAGAAATAGATTAAGAGCAAGAGACGCAGGGCGCGGGGATGAGCCAAAGCTTCAACCCCACTACCAAACCTCGCGATTGATTCCCACACTGCTTCTCGCCATCGTGTCGTTCGCATGAAGCGATTTGACTTCCTTGTTCTCGGCAGTGGCATTGCCGGACTTTCCTTTGCGCTCAAAGCCGCCAAGCGCGGGCGCGTGGCCATCGTCACAAAGAAGAACCGCGCGGAGTCGAACACGAATTATGCGCAGGGCGGCATCGCGGCGGTGACGAGCAAGGAGGATTCGTTTGAGCTTCACGTCAAGGACACACTCACGGCTGGCGCGGGGCTTTGTCGCGAAGATGTCGTGCGCGTGATCGTGGAGGAAGGCCCGGCGCGCATCGCGGAATTGATCGAGTTGGGCATGAAGTTTTCCCAACGCGATGCTCCGAACGAAGACGGCGGACGCGAACTGGATCTCGGCAAGGAAGGTGGCCATTCCAAGCGCCGCATTTTACACGCGAAAGATGTTACGGGGCGAGAGATTGAGCGCGCGTTGCTCAACGCTGTGGCCGCGCAGCCGAACATCACCATCTTCGAGAATCATCTGACGATTGATCTCATCACGAGTCAGAAACTCGGTTACGTGGGCGAGAATCGCTGCCTTGGCGCGTATGTTTTCGACAAGGCAAATCGCGTGGTGGAGACGTTTGTCGCGCCTGCGACGCTGCTGGCCACGGGCGGTTGCGGGAAAGTCTATCTCTATACAACGAATCCTGACATCGCGACGGGCGACGGCGTGGCGATGGCGTATCGCGCCGGCGCACCCGTGGCGAACATGGAGTTCGTTCAATTTCATCCGACGTGCCTTTATCATCCGAAGGCGAAATCATTTCTCGTGAGTGAAGCCGTGCGTGGCGAGGGCGGCGTGTTGATGTCGCTCGATGGTCAGGAGTTCATGGATAATTATCATCCGATGAAGTCGCTCGCGCCGCGCGACATCGTGGCGCGGGCGATTGATAGCGAGATGAAGAAGAGCGGCGCAGAACATGTGTTGCTGGACATCACTCACAAGTCTGCGCGCTTCGTGATCGAACGGTTTCCGAACATCTACAAGACCTGCCTCAGCTTCGGCATAGACATCACGAAGGAGCCGATTCCTGTCGTGCCTGCCGCGCATTATCAATGCGGCGGCGTGGTGACGACGGTGGACGGCGAGACGGAGATCGCGGGATTGTTCGCCGTGGGTGAGGTGGCCTGCACGGGGTTGCATGGCGCGAATCGTCTGGCGAGCAACTCATTGCTTGAAGCGTTGGTGTGCGCGGATCGCGCGGATCGGCGCATGGCGGAACAGGATTTGTGCGCGAGCGATCTGAAGATTCCCGACTGGCAATCCGGCCAGGCGAACAATCCTGACGAGATGGTGGTGGTGGCGCACAACTGGGACGAGATACGGCGTTGCATGTGGGACTACGTGAGCATCGTGCGGACGAACAAGCGATTGCAACGCGCGCAATCGCGATTGGCAAATCTGCAACAGGAGATTCACGAGTACTATTGGAACTTCACGGTCACGGCGGATTTGTTGGAGCTGCGCAACATCGCCACGGTGGCGGAACTGATCGTGCGCTGTGCGTTGCTGCGACCTGAGAGCCGCGGCCTGCACTTCAACCTGGATTTCCCGGATGCCAATCCTGAATGGGCGCAGCGGGACAACGTGGTGCAGAAGGCGGGGTGAGACTTCGAGAACTTGAAGTCCGAGACAATTGAACAGGAGCAAACGGAGGAAACAGAGATGAAGGAGCAGAGGCTACCACCCCAGTTGTGATCGGACGAGGAGTTACTTTGGGGAAAGGCGAGTGGGGGCGCATCTTGACACTGCCCCCGACACCAATCCTACTCGGAGCGCGGCGTTGACGCCGCTTCACCGTCCGGAAGCACGCAGGCCAAGCATTTCATCC
>JAYUAV010000225.1:0-10694 GCA_043741175.1 Verrucomicrobiota bacterium | reverse complement strand
CCGGCCAGCTACGCGGCGGTCGTGGCGGCATCGCATTTTTCATCGCAGCCATCAGATTGCTCGGCCTGCGCTTTGGTGTGCGGCGACTTGTCGCCGCTTTTCCCGGCTGGGCGACTTGTCGCCGCACTCCAAAGCGCAGGCCGAGCAATCTGATGGCTGCGATGAAAAATGCGATGCCGCCACGACCGCCGCGTAGCTGGCCGGTGCCAGACCAGTTTTTTGATTTAGTTTCAGGCGAAGACATCAGCTTGGTCTGCGGTGGTAATGCCTGAAGTGTTTGGAAACCATGAACTCAAGAAAAGATTTTAGTTCGGTCTATCCCTAGATTAGGTGTCATGGAAACCAATCTCCATCTTGAATATAATCTGAAACTGATTCATGCAATTTCCGAATCTCTGGGTCGTCGTGAGCCCAATAATAAACGCCGCTCACGCGCCCCTCTGACCGTCTGACGCAAACGCAATCACCATTGCCCACTGAGTAAAACGGTAACAAGTCGGTGTCCCATCGCTCACCGCTAATGCTTTGCTCTTGCGCATGAGTGATACGAATTTCTTCAATGGGCAGGTGGTCACCCTGAATCCAATACCGTGCGCCAAGCACGCGGATATAAAACAACTCCGATGGTAACTCACAGCCAAACTCCCGCTCAAGCGCCTGCCACGCTTCAAGCGAAGGAGGAACGACAGGCTCAGTCTTCGGGTGACAGTGTGCTCTCACAATCTGCTCGATTTCGGATTCTGTCATGCGCGCGAATGACACCTAACAACTTGGTTAAGGAAAATGCCGTCGGTTGAAAAAGAGTTTTTCAGTTCGTCGGATTCCAGATGTAGCGACCGTTTTCGTCCACGTAGCCGGTCTTGCGTGAAACTTTCACGCGGGCGAGTCCGTCGGCGAAAGAGTTCGCTTCGTCGAACTGTGGGTTGATGACGTATTTGCCGTTCTTGTCCACGAAGCCCCAGCGTCCGGCGAGTTTCACGCGCGCCATGTCTTGAGCGAACGCATCTGCGCCGTCGAACTGCGGATTGACGACGAGTTTGCCTGCGATGTCCACAAAGCCCCAACGATTGCCGACGCGCACGGGGGCGAGTCCTTTAATGAACGGGCGGACTTCCTCGAATTGCGGGTTGATGACGATCTTGCCGCTCTTATCAATGAAACCCCAGCGACGGTTCATCTTGATGGCGGCGAGGCCACCGGAGAATGTTTCCGCTTTGTCGAACTGCGGATTGATGATGATCTTGCCGGTGAGATCAATGAAACCCCAGCGGTCACCGAGTTCGATGGCGGCGAGACCTTCGGAAAATTCGCTCGCGGATTCAAACTGCGGTGCGATGAGGATCGTGCCGCTCTTATCAATGAAACCGAAGCGACGTTTGAGTTTGATGACGGCGCGTCCTTCGGCGAACGGCCCGGCGGCGTCGAACTGCGGGTTGACGACGTATTGGCCTTCCGGGTTCACGTAGCCGTAGCGACCGCCGAGTTCGACAGCGGCGAGGCCGTTGGCGAAGGGAGCAGCGGATCCGAACTGCGGGTTGATGACGATCTTGCCAGCGGCATCCACATAACCCCATTGATCACCGACGCGGACTGCTGCGAGACCGGAGGAGAAGGATTCAGCGCGCTCGAATTGGGGATTGATGACGAGCGTGCCGGTTTTGTCCACGTAACCCCATCGGTCACCCACGACCACGGGATAAAGCGTGCCAGCGAGGGTGTTCAGGGTGGAGACGATGCTGACGAATGCGAACAGCAGCGCGAGTGTGAGGTTGGATTTTTTCATGTAACGGTTCAGTGTCGGTTTAATGGTTCAGAGAATTGGATAGCGTCGAAACGGTCCGATCATGGTTGTATTCTATTTTTTACGGGAAGCGTCCGTCAAGAAGCCAATCAGTCCGGGGATGTGACTGAAAGTGCCGTTCACGGTTGGCGCGGCGTGGGTGGAATTTGGAGTGCGGAGACTTGTCGCCGCTTTTCTGCCGGGACGACAAGTCGTCCCGGCAAGCACCGCGTCCAGCGGTGCGTCGCACAGACAAAACGCTCCTACAATTGCGGTGATGCTCGGTCAGTCCGTCGAGCCGCTCTGCGCGGCTCTGCCTGAGCGACAAGTCGCTCAAGCCACGAAAGCGGTGACAAGTCTCCGCACTCCAAATACTGCGCGGCACTTCCAGTCACACCCTCGGGAGGAATTTTGTTCAGTTGGAACGGGGCGGAGCGATTAGCGCGGGCGGACGTCTGAGCGTGCCGAGGACTTTTTACGTTCCACAGCGATAGCAGATGATTCAGGCGTGAGAATGGCGGCGGAGCGCGCAGGTAAGGTCAGGGTGATCGAACCGTCAACAACAGCGATGGAGGAATTATTCGCGAGACGATTGAAGAGTTGTTGTTTGTCCAGCAGTGGCGTTTGCAAGGCGAACGTCATGGTCTGAGTCTGTGCACTGTTGTTGAACGCCACGACCACGCCAGAATCCTCAGTGAGTCGGGCGAAGGCGCAGGTGTCGTTGTCCGATTTGAGTTGGATGAGTTTGCCGTGACGCAAGGGTTCAAGTTCGCGACGCAGAGCGAGAAGTTTTTTGACGTGTGAATGGACGCGATCTTCTTCGGCGGTGCGACCGGATTTTTCAAACGCGTTACGCTTGTCCTCGCTCCAGCCGCCGGGGAAATCACGGCGGTTGTCAGGATCGCCGCCGCCACGCATGGCAATTTCGTCGCCGTAATAAATCATGGGCGTGCCGCGTGTGGTGAGCAGATAGGTGAAAGCGAGTTCGAGCCCCTCAATCGTCGCGCCGTGTTCGCTCATGAAACGCGAGGTGTCGTGCAGGCCGAGGAAGGTGACGAGGTTACTGGAGTCCACGTAGTTGGTATCTGCTGCAAGTGACAGCGCGAGCTTTGTCATGGGCTGGCGTTTGGCGAACACATCGCGCAAGGCGTAGTGCAGCGGAAAATCAAAGAGCGTCTCGATTCCGGAATCCACGCCGTCGAATTGTTTGCGCCCGCCTTGGAAGAATGCGACGAGCTTCGGATCGCCATCGAACATCTCGCCGAGAACGGTCAGGTGCGGATGTTCTTTTCTCAAAGCGGTTGTCCACTTCGCCCAATAACTACGGGGGACGTAGGGCAGGGTGTCCTGGCGCACGGCATCGAGACCGGTCATGCCGATCCACCAGAGGGAATTTTGGATGAGATACGCGGCGGTCTCAGGATCGTTCTGGTTGAGGTCGGGGAGGACGTTGATGAACCAACCTTCGAGTGTGGACTTGAGTTTGTCCTGCGGCGGATTGTTTGTGGTGATTGTCCACGTCTGCCAAGAGTTTTCGAGATGGTTTTCCGCGCTGCCGTTGAACCAAGTCGGCGTGGGCGGAGTCTTCACCCACGGATGATACGGCCCGGTGTGGTTGGCTACTTGATCCTGGATGATTTTGAATCCGCTGGACTGCGCGGCGGTCACGAGTTCGCGAAGTTTCGTCATGTCGCCGAAGTGTTCGTCCACGCCGTAATAATCCACTGCGCCGTAGCCGTGATAATCGGTGGAGGCGACGCCGTTGGTGGAACGTTGGTTGTCGCGCGTATATTTTTCCTTGGTGTTCGCGTGGTTCACGTTGTCATACCACGGCGTGGTCCAAATTGTGGTGACGCCGAGGTCACGCAGATAGGGCAGACGATTGATGACGCCTTGCAAATCACCGCCGTGATAATGGCGCGGCTTGGCGCGGTTCAACAAACCTCGCGACACGGCGGGATCGTCGTTGGAAGAATCCCCGTTGGCGAAGCGATCCGGCATGAGCAGATAGATCACATCGTCGGACGAGAAACCTGCGAAGTGTTTATCCTTGGAGAGCGCGGGAGAAATGGTGAACGGCGCGGTGGCCTGTCCCTGTGGCGTATTGAGTTTCAACGAAACTGTGGTTGGTGTTGCGTCCTGCGCGATGAATGCATCGCAGAAAGCGTGAGTGCCAGCGGTGTTGACGGTGAGATTGGAAAGCGAGACGCCAACGGGTGATGCGACGGTCGCGCCGTTGAGGTTTGTTCCCGTGATGAGTAAGCGCACGGGGTTGTGGGAATGACCGGCCCACCAATTGGGCGGTTCGACGCAGGATATTTCAGGCTTATTGGCTAAACATGCTGGGTGAAAAACTGCTACGTGAACCACTATTGCAACTATTCGGAAAATTATTTTTGAATGGCTCACGATGAAGATGTAGGACGCGCCCTATTTCCGTTGATTGTGGGATAGACTTAGGACGGCGACAACCCAAAGAATCAAGGCGGCGATTGTTTGAATGGGCCACTAGGCGTGTTTTCGGAAATCCATACTAAATCTCGATTGACTGCGGGTGGGTTTGCCAGCCAGTTAATGCGCGTGGTAATGCCAACTGGTGGGGTAGTCGTATTTTCCAACCATTTGTGGATTTCAGAATGACCGTCTGCAAATGACAAACTGCTGCCCTTGCCGTGCAGACTTCCGGGCAATTCAACAAATGTTCCCACGCCATCGGTATCAAGGGGATTGGTGAACATGATGCCATCATCAATGCTGTCGGGATGTTCATCCATAAACAGCCAGCTTTGACTGGGGCCTGGCTTAGTTAAATCAGACATTTTTTCGGCCCAAAAAAAACCTGCCCACCCAAAAGTAGCATTTAGCGGTGCAGCCCATTTTCTGCCGTGGCCGATAGCACCATTCATAACAACGCTGCGTACACGGTGTGACCAGCCTAGAGAACGCTGGAGTGGACTGAGAAAATTGTCCGCTGGGCAGTGATAGATTTGAGGTTGCCTCGCGGTGTAAGCCCCCATGCTTGAAACAAGATCATTAATCAAATATGCAATGTTAGTGTTCTTGGATTCATTGCCCCATGTGAGAAAATCACCACCAACCCACGAAGGCGTTCCTTGGTATGCCAATCCTCGATCTGCATTTATCGCCAATACATCCTTGTTATCGGTCGCATACATCGTCCAAGCAAGTCCGAGTTGCTTTTGGTTACTCAGGCAGGTGATGGCAGTTGCCTTTTGTTTGGCCTTAGACAAGGCAGGCAGAAGCATTGCGGCGAGAATGGCGATAATGGCGATGACCACGAGCAACTCGATCAACGTAAACGCTTTTTTGCGGATATTCATTTTATGGAAGTTGTTTGGTCGTTTGGAGAAATAGTATGCGGTAAAAATCCCGCTCCGACACCTTTGCCGGAGCGGGAAGGGAGTTCGGATTACGGATTACGGATTCTGGCGTTTTTGCAGGCGGAAGAACCGGTTGCCGCCAGCGTTGGGCCAGTTGGTTGAACCGAGCGTTTCCGTGGCTGGCAAATCAGTCCATGAACCGCTGTTCAAGCTGGAGCGAGTTTGTAGCGTCACGCAAGGCGTGCCGTCCCAAATGACCGAGACGTTTCCACCGGAAGGCGTGACCTTGAGACCGCTGACGGCTTTTTCCACGCGTGTTGCGGCGTAGTTAGTGCCGAATTGGGCGATTGGCAGATTAAATGAATTGCCAAAGGATCGCACAATCTGCACGTGGTCTGCACCAAAGCCAGCTTCATTATCCGCTCCACCGATGCTGAATTTGAACTTTTGTGCGCGTGCTGCACCCGGGTTCAAAACAGTTTGGTAGGCATACAGATTATTACTTCCGGCAGCGGACATTTGAGGAAGTAATACATCCCAAGGAGCCCAGCCATTGAATTCGCCGTTGATATGGACTGACTGTGATCCGTTGAAAACCGTTCCGTCGGTTGCCGTGGTACCGTTGGGCAATTGCAGAAAGAAGGTCACGGTAGTGAATTGCGACAACATATCGCAGGGCGAAGCATCGTTGTAAAACACCAGCGGAAGGACTTGAGTCGGTCCCGCAACTTGGAAGCTGCGATCGCCACCGCCAGTGGAAATCGGGCTTTCCCAACCGCCATTGGCGCGGAACTTATAGCTAAAGCTCGCTCCATTCGCACCCACGACCGGAAGGACTGAGGAGTAGATGTTCGACGCGTTACCAGAGAGTGCAGGGTTGTTGGTCAAATCGGCTCCATCGCCCCAGCCGGTCATGCCTCCAGAAACGCGGATGAATTGTCCCGGCGTGAAGTTGCCGGCAATGATTTGTGCCGTCATGTCCACCTGAAATGTGACCTGATTAGTCGGGGTGCTGGGAGCCAAGTTGTTCCAATACACGATGGGCAACGTTTGATTGCCGCCGACAAGAGTGAACGAAGGCCGGTCGCTAATGATTTCCCACGTATCGCCAATTGGAGCGCGGAACTTATAGTTGCCGGGATTAGATCCGGGGAAGCCAGCGACTTGGATCGTCTGGCTGTATAGATCCGCGTTGGTGCCGGAAGCGGCAGGATTGTTGGTGAAGTCAACACTTGCACCCCATCCGTTGAAACCGCCGGATACGCGGACAAAGTTTCCGGGTTGTCCGTTGGTGAATGTGCCCAAGGCGATTTGTCCAGACATGCTGATTTGGAACGTCACGTTGTTTGCCGGTGCAGGATACTTGGCATCCCAAACCGTCAACGGCAACGTTTGGCTGCCAGCCGCAAGGATGAATTGACGATCCGCTCCACTTTCCCAAGCGTCGCCGGGAGCGTTATAGTAGAATTTGCAGCCCACCAACGTGCCGGGGGCGTTGGTCATATTGACCGTGCCTGAAAATGTGCCGGAGCCATTATTGGTCAGGATATTTAGGGCGTTGAGTCCGTAGCCTTGGTTATTGAAGCTGCCCCGCACATAGAGTGTGCTGCCGCCAGCTATGGCGGTGGCTTCGACATTCATGTCCACCGTAAAGGTGACCAAAGTGTCGGCGTGGGTTGCTGTGGTGGCAGCAATCATAAGTCCCGCAGCAAGCAGGTGACGTAGTGGGTTTAATCGAGTCATCATAGGAGTTGGTTGTACTGGTTTGTATTAAATGTGAACTGTGCTTCGTCCATAATAAACCACAGGTGAACCCCCCGTCGCTACCGCATGTTCGTGCGGAAATAGACGAGTTGTGAAGTGCGGTCTTAGCCCGTGGAATAAGGCTTATCTGACGCCGCGAGCGCGCACTTGTTCCAGATACTCCCGCGCTTCGCGATAGTTGGGATCAATGCGAAGTGCCGTCTCAAAGCAAATGACGGCTTCCGTCATGCGGTTCTGGCGCACCAGCATCACTCCCAGATTCACATGGCTGACGGCATGGCGGGGGTTGATTCGCAGCACCTCGGAATACTCCTTGATGGATTCCGCTACTTCTCCTTTGCTGGCCAATTCCCCGGCGAGTTCAAAATGAGCTTCCCATCCGCCGCGTTGTGTCTGGATGGCTTGGCGATAAATCACTATGGCGTCGTCGCGCCGTCCCAGTTTGGACAGGACTTTTGCTTTGTAGGCGAGAAAGTTTCCGTCCTGCGGACGGATTGTCGTAGCGCGATCAAAATAACCAAGTGCTTCTTCAAATTTGTTTTCCGAGGCTACAACAATACCCAATTCATACCACGGCTCTGGCAAGGATGGACGATGGCTGGCAGCTCGTTCGAGAAAGTTGCGCGCTTCAGTTGTCCGCCCCAACTCACCCAACATGCGGCCCGTTTGCAGACAACCGTAGAAGTCATGCGACAAAATCTCCGTGATTTTTTGGTATTGGGTCAACGCATTGGCACGGTCACCGATGGCTTCAAGAAAGTTCGCATAGTTTTCTCGGAGCATCGCCTCCTGCGGATCGCGCGTCACGGCTGCCTCAAACACAGACCGGGTCAGCGCAATGACATTCGTCTGCCGTTGAGTTTCGCGCAATTGACTTAGGCTACGGTGCAAGATTGCGGCTCGTGCCGGATTGTTGAACTGCGCGCTCAATGGCGGTTGCCCCATGCGCGATAACACGGAAGTCAGGACGAAATCACGATTCCAGAACGACAGTCCGATTTCGCCTTCACAATACTGTTGAGTTGCCCAGCCGCCTGATGCCTTGGCTTGAATGTCGCCGGGTAAAACGGAAACGATTTGTTCGGCCCAAACCTTGGCGAGACGATAGTTGCCATCAAAATTAAAATGGACGTGCTCAAAAAATGAATCGTCTCCCGCGATCCCATCAGGAGCAACAGCAGCCAATGCAGTTTCCACATCGCAAAGCGTCACGCCTTCCATTTGCGCCACGGTGCGAATGGTTTTGTTGATACGTGTGTCTGCGCGGAACGGCAGCGCATCCACATCGCACGCCGTCTGAAATCGTTCGCTCGCACCAGGAACATTGGTTTGACCCAACAGACATTGCGCCCAACGGAATTGAAGCTCGGCAAACTTCGGATCAAGTTTGGATGCCTGTTCAAACTTCTGCGCCGCCGGAGCAATCTGCTGATTGGTCTGGAGTGACACGGCACTCGCATAGAGCGAATCGAACATCGCTCTATCTGTCGCCGCGAGGTTGCTGTTCACCATTGAGGCGAACGGTGGACAGTCCCGCAGATTCACCGACATGGTGCTGAGGATTATTTTTGCCCCGCTACCGTGCCCCAACGCCACGATGTCACGCAGGTTTTGGTCGAAATTGTTATAGACCGTTTTGCGGCGCGCATCGTCAGGCGAGATATGATTCTGCAAAAACATTTTCATCCCGCCCCAGGACGCGTTTGCCGGTTTACCTCCCAGATTGCGCAACCATTTAACCGCTAGCTGGCCGACGCGGGTTTTCTGGATCGCCAGATTGAACCGCACTGCGCTCAACGGCGGCGCACGCGAACCAAACACCGTGGCCGCACCGAACGGCCCCACCATCTCGTTATTCCCCATGTAAATCAGCCAGATGTCTCCATGCCCACGCGCGGCGACATCTTGTGCAATGGGCAGGATGACGTGCGAGTTGATGGCGGTGATACCGAGATTGATGATCTCGAATTTCTGGCCGGAAAATCTTTCTCGCAGGAGAACGTCAAGATAACGCGACGCCCCCAACGAAGGTTGTGGATCTCCCATTGCAGCAGATTCGCCAAAAATAAAAACGCGCTTCACATCCGCAGGTTTGTCCGCCAGAAGTTTGAACGTACCCGGCCAGCGCGCGAGTTCCGGTGGAAAGAATCGCAACGTGAACCGGTCGTTGTTGACCAGATATTTTTTCCCGTCAGGCGACTGCTCTGCTTGAAAGAATGAAGTCGGGTAACCAACCCCTGAAACGCGCAGAATCAATTCCAGAAGCAACAACATGATCAGGGGCAACGCCACCGCCGCGAAACGAAACAACCAAAGCCGCCCGCGACTCAACGGTTTCCTCGGCTGTTCCGGCTGTTTTTTGGGAACGGATGCGTTGGCCTGATGTGAGAGGTGCTTGCTGGAACGTTTCATCTGTTTTGAGTGTGGTGCGATTTACCCTATTGCTATCAGTCCGGCAAAGATTATTCCAGCCCTACCAAAACACTTTCATGCGAGGCTCTTTCAAAATTGTAGGCGACGAGGTGATGAGCCAGCTCCGGGCAGCACTTCTTACGTCGTGCCCCACAAGTTTTGAAAGGACCTCATGCGATTGCGTAATATCGCTTCGGTTTTCTACTCAATCAGTTTTACTTTTTGCAAATACCAATTCTACTGGCAGCATCCGGTAAAGCATAACGCATGAAAAAGTCAGCGACTTCAGCTTCCCGACAGTCAGAAACAAAACCCGCGCTCTCTCGGCGGAAGAAATTCGCATTCGGAGTGTTCACGTTGCTGCTACCGATTTTGTTGCTGTTGCTCATCGAAGGTGTGCTGCGCGCGTTCGGTCACGGCGGCAACGCTTCAGTCTTTAGAAACGCGGGCAAAGTCTCCAATGGCGATCTCTTCATCACGGATCAGGACGGCGCGATCTCCTACTTCTTCGCCAATCGCGATAAGCCAGGTTACAACGATCAATATCAATTCACCGAACCCAAAGGCTCGAACGTATTCCGCGTCTTCACCGTCGGCGAATCTGCGATGAAAGGTTTTCCGCAGCCGCGCAATCTCGCTTCGACTTCCTTCTTGCAAGCGATGCTTCAAGACGCTTGGCCGCAACGAAACGTCGAAGTCATCAACCTCGGCACCACCGCCGTCGCGAGCTATCCCGTACTCGGCATGATGACTGAGGCGTTGGAGTTCGCGCCCGACCTCATCGTCATCTACACCGGGCACAATGAATTTTTCGGGACGTACGGCGTGGCTTCGATTGGGCGCGCGGGCGGCAAACCTTGGATGCTTGGCGTGACGCGCTTTGTCCACTCGCTCGCCATTGTTCAAGCTTGGACAAAACTCACCGCGTCCAAAACTCCTGAAGGCAACATCACCCTCATGGAACGCATGGTGGGTCGCGCGTACGTTGCGCCGGATGACTGGAGTCGCGCCGCTGCCGCCAACAATCTTTATCACAATGTTCGCGAGATGCTCCGTCGCTGTCAGGCGTACGGCGTGCCGGTGTTGGTTTGCACTCAACCCTCGAACGAACGCGATCTTGCACCCATCGGTCAGGAAAAACCGGGCGATGCTTCTGCTCGCGCTGAGTTTCAACTCGCGCAATCGCTCCACGCCTCCAATCAATTTCCCGAAGCCCTCGCCGCTTTCCAAAAAGCGCGCGATCTCGACACGATGCCATGGCGCGCGACTTCCGCTGCGAACGACTCCATTCGCCGCGCCGCGCAGGAACTCAACGCGACTGTCTGCGATGTGGAGGCTGCGTTCCACACGAACAGTCCCGGCGGCAGCATAGGTTGGGAATTGATGGACGATCACGT
>JAYUAV010000224.1:0-4058 GCA_043741175.1 Verrucomicrobiota bacterium | reverse complement strand
CCCGCACGGAGCAAGATGACAAGAGTGCGCCAGCCAGAACCAGTGGCGCGATTTGAAAACGAATACATCGTGGCCGTGATTCCTCAAAGGAAGGGAAAGGAGCTGAGTCTGACAGTTGAACCGGAATTGCGGCAGTTCGTGAAGCAACTAATCGAAGCAGGCGGACGAGTGCCACGCACGATTCTCCGGAAGAATAAACCTGATTGGCGACCAGAAAAAATGCTGGAATCCGCGACTGGAAAACGACTCGTCAAAGCGGGTTTAGTAGGTAAAGACAAGCTCAAGGAAAGCCGGACGGCCATTTACTGGGCCAAGCAACGCGCTAGTTGATTTCCTGATTCTTCCCCAATTACTCCCCGGTCCCGGCCTATGCCGTTAATTGTTGGCTGTGCAGAGTATGATCATGCGCAAAGCACAGAAACGAATTGCTGGCAGGGAACGACGCACCGAGCCGATAGAAAATATAAACTTTGAGATCGAATACACAAAGCACGCGCTGCGGGTCGCAGACCGGCATTGCGAAGCACGCCACTTTGAGACGCAGCGTCGTGAAATCAAGTGGCGCGTCAAAGTCAGTTTTGGAGACTGCTTTTGCTGCATAGCCAAGCATCTCGTAAGACTGAACGTGCTAATCGAGTTTATCCGGCGATTGTTCCCTTGATGCAAACTTGGTTCTATGGCTGAAAACTCAAAGCCAAACTAAAGCCGGCTTGCCTTGCCCCTGACAGAGACTAAAGTTTCACCATGTCTTCAGCAGACCTATCACGAGTTGAGTTTGAATTGCCACCCAAGGAGCGTTTGGAACTGATTCCTCGGATGGCGGACAACGTGGTTGCGCCCACATCGTTCAAGCCCGCCGCCAGCACCAGCCAATGGCCCGATTTTCTGACCCGCTTGCACACCATCTACGGGAATAAAACTATCGGCGACAGCCAGAGTCTCATCAGCGAACTGCGCGGCGATCAGTGATGAACCCTGTATGTCCGAACACAAAGCCACCATCACTTGGAAGCGGACCAGCCCTGAATTTCTCAAGGGCAAGTATTCCCGCGAACATAGCTGGACGTTTGATGGCGGCCTGACCATCTCGGCATCACCGTCGCCGTCGAATGTGCCGTTGCCTTACTCGAACCCGGCACACGTTGACCCGGAAGAAGCCTACGTTGCTTCAATCTCAAGTTGTCACATGCTCACGTTTCTTTACATCGCCTCGCGGCAAGGATTCCAGGTGGACAGCTACGAGGACGAAGCCATCGGCGCGATGACCAAAAACGAGAAAGGCGTGCCGTGGGTCAGCACCGTGACGCTCAATCCTAAGAGCCTGATTGAAAACTGGGAGAGGTGCTGCGGCTTGGGATTTTGGATTTGGCCGAGGCGGAGCAGGCGGAATATCCCCGCAGCGGGCTGTGACGCCTGTGACAACGAAGGCCAAAGCCAAAAGACCTGCCGCCCGGAGGGTTTTCGCGGCAATGGCCGTCTGGCTTCGTTGCTCCTCAGTCGAAGACCCACAAGGGGTATTCGACTTCGTCGCGCCTCGCCATACAGCCATTGCCACGAAAACAGCACCCCTCCCAGTTTTCAATCAGGCTCTGAGATCGTTTACAGCGGCGAGAAACTTCCAACCCCTGACGACGAGGAGCGATTACACCACCTCGCCCACGAGCAATGCTTCATCGCCAACTCAGTCAAAACAGAAATCTCAGTCAAGAAGACAACCCACCAGTGAATCGCTTCGATCTAATTTCATTCGCGAGTGCCGACGCGCTGGCTGGTGCCGTATCTTCCGCATGGCTCGACGAAATCGTCGCCGCGAATCGTTCTGGCAGGCCACACTTCGTCGCTCTGTCTGGCGGGCGCATCACACTCAAGTTTTTTGCCGCTGTCATTGAGCAATCCAAGGCGCGCGACATTTCCCTGAGCAACGTCCACTTCTTTTGGGCTGATGAGCGTTGCGTGCCGCCTGATGACAAGGAAAGCAGTTACGCCGCTGCCGCCGAATATTTCTTCCGTCCACTCGGCATAGCACCGGACAAGATTCATCGCATCCTTGGCGAGCTGCCGCCTGAACGTGCCGCGCAACTGGCGACGGAGGAAATTCTGAGCGTCGTTCCTTTTTCTCCTCCATCTACCCGGTTGGATGAGGAGAAAATGCATGGCGCACAAAAAGCCGCGAGTAGTTTCCCTGAACCCACCCCTAGCCCCTCCCAGGAGGGGAACAACGTTCGCGCGTCCGATGTTCTGCTCCCCTCCTCGGAGGGGCTGGGGGTGGGTTCATCCTCGGGCAAGGAGACAGGGTCAGCGAGTCGTCAAGAAAGTGTGAATGTGCAACCCGTGCTCGACATCGTTTTCCTCGGCATGGGCGAGGACGGTCATGTGGCGTCGTTGTTCCCGGACGAACCCGAAGCCGCGCGTCTCAATCCTGCGATCTATCGCGCCATCAGCAATTCACCCAAGCCGCCGCCGAACCGCGTCACGCTCGGCTACGACGCCATCGCCGCTGCAAAGAATGTCTGGGTGCTGGCATCCGGCGCAGGCAAGGAAGCGGTCTTGCGGGAATCGCTCTCGCCCGAAGGCAAGACTCCGCTCGCTCGAGTGTTGAAGATGTGCGCCGCCGCGAAAGTTTTCACGGACATCAAGGTGTGAGTGTAAAGGGATTCAGGATTGAAAAACCGCCTTCCGGCTTCTAGCTTCACGTCCACATGATTGACAGCCGTGATTACATGCGCGAACCGGAATATCGCCCCAACCGAAATCGCTGGAGGTCAGCCACGGGAATTTTGCTGATCATCAACGTGGCGGTGTTTGTTTTCCAGTCATTGGTGGCTGAGTTCGCCAAAGATGTTCCGATAGATCGCTATCTCGGGTTGAGCATTGACGGACTGGTCAAAGGTTACGTCTGGCAATTTCTCACCTATCAGTTTCTTCACGGCAGCATGATCCATCTGCTGTTGAATTCGCTGGGGCTTTTCACGTTTGGTTACGCTGTGGAGCAATTTCTTGGTGTGAAAAGATTCGTGCTGCTTTACCTGTTGAGCGGTGTGATGGGCGGATTCGTTCATGTATTGGGCGGGCTGATCTGGCCAAGTCATTTTGGGGGGGCACTGAATATCTTTCATCAGCTTCAGTACAATCCGATGGTCGGGGCGTCGGCGGGGTTGTTCGGATTGATCGCAGCGTTCGCGCTGATGTTTCCTGAACGTGATCTGACGATCTTCCTGTTCTTCGTTTTCCCTGTGACGGTCAGTGCGAAGGTGTTGCTCGGCGTCAGTGTGGGCATCAGCATTCTTGGTGTGTTGATTGATAATGGCAACGTGGCGCATGGAGCACACGCGGGCGGAATGTTGGGTGGATGGCTGATGCTGCGTTACTACCATAGTCGTCCGATCTACGAAACCAACGAACGCGAGGAAGCGTCACCCAAGCGCGCCAAACCTGCGAAGATGGAAACAGATTTCCTCAACAAGGAAGTGGACACGATTCTGGACAAGATTTCCAAGAAGGGCATTCACAGCCTCACCGATGCTGAACGCAAGACTCTTGAAGACGCGCGGAAGAAGTTGGAGAGGCGTTGAGTTTGTTGGGGCGGAGCGGTTGTGTCGAAGGCCAGCCGCAGCGCGAACTTATATCGAACGTAATGTATCCTCGAATGCGCCCCGGCATTGCGAAGCTGCTGCGGCTGGTCTTTAAGACACAGCCGCGCTCCTGAAACTGCTTTACCACTCGATCACTGCTGCGCCCCACGTCAGTCCCGCGCCGAAGACGACGAGCAGTATCAGATCGCCGCGTTGGATTTTTCCAGTGTTCACCACTTCATCCAATGCGATGGCGACGGATGCCGCAGAAGTATTTCCCACGCGATCCAGATTGCAGAAAACTTGTTCAGGCGTTGCGCCGAGGCGTTCGCCAACAGCATCAAGGATGCGGCGGTTCGCTTGATGCGGGATGACGCACTTGATCTTGGTGATGTCCACATCGCAGCGGCACATCGCTTCGGTAGCCGCGCTCACCATCGCTTGCACGGCGTGCTTGAAAGTTTCTTTGCCTTCCATGCGGAGATA
>JAYUAV010000223.1:0-10538 GCA_043741175.1 Verrucomicrobiota bacterium | reverse complement strand
TCATCGGATTGCTTCCGAATGGTTGAGGCGTCTCAACACCTCTTTGCATACCGTCTCCGCCGATTTCAATCGTCCCAACACCTTCGCCGACTTCGCCATCTCGGCGAGTTTCTTCGAGCCAAGCAACTGTTCGACGCGAAAGGGCAAATCCTCCACGCGATTCACCTTCACCGCCGCGCCGCGTTCGAGGAGGAAATCGCTATTCGCGGCTTCTTGTCCGGGAATGGGATCGAGGATGAACAGCGGTTTGCCAAGCGCAAGCGCTTCGGAAGAGGTGAGGCCACCGGGTTTGGTGAGGATCAAATCCGCCACGCCCATCAACTCGTGCATGTTGCTCGCAAAGCCTAGGACGCGCGTGGGATGTTTGCGATCTTGTGCGGCGAGATCGCGGCGGAGTTCTTCATTGCGCCCGCAGACAACAACGGTTTGAAACTCCTGCGAGATTTTGTCCAATGCCGCGAGAATTTTCCCCACCGGCCCCATGCCGAAGCCGCCGCTCAACACGAGCAACGTCGGCAAATCATCGCGCAGGCCAAACGTCTTGCGGACGGCGAGCGCGTCAACTTTTGTGGCAAACTTCGCCGCGATGGGGATCCCCGTGGCGACGACACTCGTTGCCACCGCACCGCGCGCGACGAGCCGCGCTTTGGTTTCCTCGGCGGCCACGCAATATAAGTCCACGCCCGCATCCATCCACAATGCGTGCGCCTCAAAGTCGGTGACAACGCTGACGACGAAGGGTGGTTTTGTTTTCTGTTTGCGCCGCATCAGACCGAGCGCATCCACCGGTTCGTAATGCGTGCAAAGCACCACTTCAGGATTGAACTCGCTCACGTATTTGGCGAAGCGCGTCCGGGCGCGACTGGGGAAAAGTTCTTTGATACGATTCAACTTCCGCGCGACTTTCACATCATCCGTCTTGGCGAAGATCATGCCCCAGAGTTCGGGCGCACGCTCAACAAGTTTCACGTAACCTTCCGCGTGAATCTTGCGATGCAGCGGGGAGAAAAACTTCACCAAATCCACGCGCTCGACGCTATCCTTGGGGCGTAACGCACGCCACGCTTCATCAAGGGCCGCCGCCGCAGCGAGATGTCCACCACCGGCCGTGACCGTCGCAATCAGGATTCGCATAGGTGCTTTGTGCCAACAAGCGAGCCGCATCACAATCATTTCATTTTTAGAATGACATATGGATGAAGGCTGGGCCGGGCAACTTGATGGGATTGGTGGGCCTGCTCGGACTTGAACCGAGAACCAAAGGATTATGAGTCCTCTGCTCTAACCATTGAGCTACAGGCCCGATAGGGGCGACATCTTCGTGTCGAGCACGGATGATTTCAAGTATTTCAAATATTTCAACCTAGGACTTTAGACTTTAGACCGAGCCCTTTAGCATTTAGACTTTCGTCGAAATGAAACGCATCACTCTCACGGCGATCATCGCAACCATCGCCTTCAACTCAACTCAACTCGTTGCGGAAACTTTCCGCATCGCTGCTTACAACGTCGAAAATTATCTAGATCAATCCACCGAATCGCGGAAGAACGTGAAGTCTGACGCCGCCAAAGCCAAAGTCCGCGAAATCATCCTCGCCATGAAACCCGACGTCATCGCCTTCGAGGAAATGGGCGAACTCAGCGCGTTGCTCGAACTCCGCGACTCTCTCAAGCGCGCCGGTCTCGACCTGCCACACTACGAACACATCACCGGATACGACACCAACATCCATGTCGCCGTGTTAAGCAAGTTTCCAATCGTTGCCCGTCGCCCACACACGAATGACAGCTTCCTCCTCAACGGAAAACGCTTCCGTGTTAGTCGTGGCTTCACCGACGTGGACATCAAGGTCAACGATCACTATCAGTTCACCCTCATCGGCGCGCACCTCAAATCCCGGCGCCCCGTTCCCACCGCAGACGAAGGCGAACTCCGCCGCGAAGAAGCAAAAGTCCTTCGCGAGATCGTGGACAAACGCCTCGCAGAAAAAGCCGACGCCAACCTCGTAGTCCTCGGCGACCTCAACGACACCTACAACACCAAAGCCATCAAGGAAGTTGTGGGACGCGGTAAAACCAAACTCACCGACACACGCCCTGCCGAAAAAAACGGTGACAACCTGCCCAACCCATCGAACCCGAACTATTCTCCGCGCAACGAAACTTGGACTCACTATTACGGCGTGGAAGATTCCTACTCGCGCATTGATTACTTGCTGCTCAGTTCCGGCATGACGCGCGAATGGAACAAAGACCAGACCTACATCCCGGTGATTCCAAACTGGGGACAAGCTTCAGATCATCGCCCCCTCCTCGCTACGTTCGAGGCGGAAAATAAGTGAATGGCTTTAGCTGCTTCAGGTTTTCGCAGAAATTCATTGAACAAGTCTGACCGGTCAGGCATCAATACTGCGAACACGGGTCGAACATGCGGACGATAAAAACAATCCTGACGCTCATGCTGGCAATCCTCTGGTTGCCGGTGTCGTCGCATTGCCTGCTGCTGGAATCCGCCGCCGGCCTTGAATTTCTCTCTTGTTGCGCGCACGAAGACAACACCACGGCGCACCACGAAGATGAATGCGCCACCGACGCCTGCTCCGTTGTCGAAGACGCGCAATACAAGTCCTCGCTCCAGCGCGTGACCTTACCGCCGTTGGACACACACGTCGCTTTTGAACTTCCTCCCTTGCTCGTCACCACCCTAGAATCCGCAGCCATAGCCGCGCATCAAACTGACGACGCCCTCGTGCAATTGCCGGTGGCGTGGCAATTCTCCTTCCGTACCGCTGCGCCCCCGCGCGCTCCTTCATTCGTTTCCTGATCGTCCCTCGCGGACACCTCTCACAATCGCGGTGTGTGTACACATCGCAGCAGTTTTGTTCCCCCTTGGTTTGAACCTGTGGTCTGACGGTCTGATTGATTATGAAACGATTGAACTTTGTTTTGCCGCTCCTCCTGACTGCGGCGCTGATTGGTGCGATGACGCCGACGGCGAATAGTCAGGAAACAAATGCAAGCTCCACTGCGCCCAGCCTGTCGCTGGATGATTTGGTGAACGAGGCGTTGGAGAAAAATCCTGAACTCAAATTTTACGAGGCCGAGATCACTGCCGCGAAAGCCGGGCGCAAAACCGCCGGTTCATTCGCCAATCCTGAAGCGAGTGCGGGCATCGGTCAGAAGCGCGTCACCGGCGGCGGCGTTTCCGACGAAGGTGTCGCGTGGTCGGTGTCCGTCATGCAGCCGCTGGAGTGGCCGGGGCGACTCGGTCTGCGCAAGGCCATCGCCAATCGCGACATTGAACTCGCTCAACTCGGCTACGAACGATTCAAAGTCGCGCTCGCTGGGCGCGTGCGGACGCTGGCCTACGGATTGTTCGCCGCGCAGGAGAAGGCGGCGGCGGCGGGCGAAGTGGCCGAACGCTTCAAGGCTTTGCGGGAGGTTCTCGTTCAACGCGATCCCGCCGGGCTGACGCCGCTGCTTGAAACCCGCGTCATCGAAGCGACCGAGTTGAACGCGCAGCGCAAAGCGAGCGAGGCCGCGCTGGCTTCGCAGTCGGCGTTGCTGGAGTTGAACCAGCTTCGAGGTGCAGCACCGGACACGCGGCTCGTCATCAATCAGCCGCAACTCAACTTCCGTTCATCCGAAGCCCGCGAATCTCTTGCCGCCTCCGCCCGCACCAACAACTTCGAGCTGCGGATGCGCGCCGCCGAACTCGAACAGCAGGGCTTCCGCGTGAAGCTCGCGAAGAACGAGCGTTACCCCGCGCTCGCCATTGGGCCGACGTTCTCCGAGGAACGCATCGGCAACGACCGCGAGCAGATCATCGGCATTGGCCTCTCCGTGCCGATACCGTTGTGGAATCGCAATGGCGGAAACATCGAGGCCGCGAAGGCGCGTGAGCAGCAGGCGGAAGTTTCCTTCAACGTCACCCAACGCGACATCGAACGACAGGTCATCACCGCCGCGCTGACTTACGAAACAAAACTGCGTGAGATGGCGAAGTGGCGGCCTGATTCGGTGCAACACTTCAAGGACGCCGCCGAACTCGCCGACCGACATTATCGCCTTGGCGCAGTGCCGATCTCTACCTACGTCGAATTGCAGAAACAGTATCTCGAAGCGGTTGAGAGCCTGCTCGACACAAAGCGCGAAGCACTTGAAGCCGCCGCGCAATTGGAGTTGCTCACCGGCCTGCCACTGCCATTGGCGAATACAGGCGCGAATGAGGAGAAGAAATGAAATCATCTCAATTGATCAGCATCGCACCGGTGCTGTTACTGGCCGGCTTGTTGTTCGTCGGCTGTGGCAAAAACGCAACTGAAGCCCATGAGGAAGAAGTTCCTTCTGGCGCGTCATTCAAGGCGACCAAGGGTGTTAGCCTTACCGATGAAACGCGAAAGATTCTCGGCGTCGAGGTTGTGGATGTGACGGAGCAAAAACTTTCGACGACAATCCGTTTCAACGTGCAGGTCTTCGGGGAGAAGCATCTTCCCGCCATCCGCGCAGACGATCACACGGGCTGCGACGTTCACGGCTCGGGAGTTCTGTCGCCGGACAAGGCCGCAATCCTTCGCACGGGGCAGACAGTTCAAATTCAAACACAAGCCAAGGAATCATTCGCGGGCGTCGTGCTGGTGATTGAGAAAGCGATCACTTCCGACGAAACCGAAATCATCGTCGGCATCACCAACGCGGCGACGAAGCTCAAGCCCGGCGATTTCCTTTCCGCCGTCATCACATTGCCGCGCGAACAAAGTGTGACCGTCGTTCCCCATGCGGCTTTGCTGCACTCGGTGGATGGCACGTTTGTCTATGCCGTGAATGGTGACGCCTATTTTCGCACCGCCGTCAAAGTCGGCGCGGAAGCCGATGGCTTTACTGAAATCACCGACGGCTTGCTTCCCGGTGACGCGGTGGTGACGAAACCTGTCGAAACACTTTGGTTGATTGAACTGCGCGCCACCAAAGGCGGCGGCGGTTGCACCCACTAATCTCAATCCTGCTGATGAGCCACGAACACAAAACTTCCACTGAGTGTGGAAAGCCGGCCTGCGCTTGCCCCACACCGGCAGTTGTTGCGCCCACACGGACCGTGCCCGGCCAGACCGTTCTCCGCGTCGCCGGGATGGACTGCCCCGATGAAATCGCCGCGATTGAGCGCGTGCTTAAACCGATAGCGGGGGTTGCTGAAATCAAAGTGAACCTCATGGCAGGCACAGCGACGATTGCGCACGACCAGCGCATCACGCCGGAACAACTGATCCAAGCCATTGGCACGGCAGGATTGAAGGCTTCACCAATGACGGATGGTCGCGGTGCGGAGGATGAACACAGTCACGATGTAAGCAGCATCCGTCTTGTGTCCGTGATTATCTCCGGCGTCTTCACCGGCGTTTCACTTCTGCTGCAATGGCAGAATCTTTTCGCGCCTTACGGAAAAATTGCCGCCGCCCTCATCGCCATTCTCGCCAGCGGCTGGCTCATTCTTCCGAAAGCGCTTCGCGCTTTGCGCCATTTCTCGCTCGATATGAACGTGCTGATGAGCGTCGCGGTGATCGGTGCGGCTTGCATCGGCGAATGGACGGAAGCAGCGGCAGTGGTCTTCCTGTTTGCGTTGTCGGAACTCCTGGAAGGATTCAGCGTTGGTCGCGCCCGCCGGGCCATTCAATCGTTGCTTGAACTCACGCCGGAAACGGCATTGGTAAAACGCGGCGACCAAATTCAGGAAATCCGGGTTGAGGAAGTCAAAGTAGATGAAATCCTCATCATCAAATCGGGAGCGCGCGTGCCGCTGGACGGCGTGGTCACTTCGGGCGAATCCGCGATTAACCAAGCCCCCATCACCGGCGAATCCATGCCGGTCGAAAAGAAATCCGGCGACACCGTGTTTGCGGGAACAATCAACGGCGAAGGCTCACTTGAAGTGAAAGCAACCAAGGCTTCGACGGACACCACGCTGGCAAAAATCATCAAGCTCGTCGGCGAGGCGCAGGGCCAGAAAGCGCCGTCGCAACGGTTTGTTGATCGCTTCGCGAAGATTTACACTCCGGCGGTTTTCGTCATTGCGATTCTTGTCCTGCTGTCCGGCCCATTGCTGTTTCACGGCGCATGGCTGGAGTGGACGTATCGCGCGCTCGTGTTGCTCGTCATCGCCTGTCCCTGTGCGCTGGTCATCTCCACGCCGGTTTCGATTGTCTCCGGCATGACGGCAATGGCGCGGCGCGGTGTGCTCATCAAAGGCGGCGTGTTTCTTGAAGAAATTGGAAAACTGAAAGCTCTCGCGGTGGACAAGACCGGCACGATCACGGAAGGCAAACCGCGCGTCCAACAAGTTATTCCGTGGAACGGGAAATCGGAGGAAGAAATCCTGCGCGTGGCCGCTGCGATTGATACGCACTCGGAGCATCCGCTGGCGCAAGCGGTCGTGAAGTATGCGGAGGAAAAGAAAATCCAGTTCCCGCGCGGTGAAAACTACCAGTCCAAAACCGGACGCGGGGCGGAAGCGCAGATTGACGGACATTTGTATTTCGTCGGCAACCACCGATTCGCGCACGAATCCGCCGTTTGTTCTGATGAGTTGGAGAAAAAACTCCACGAGATTGAAGCACAGGCATTGTCCGTGGTTATCGTAGGCCACAAACCGCATCAAGACTGCAAAGGTGAAGTGCTAGGGATTCTTGCAGTCGGCGATACGATCCGTCCCAACGCCATCGAAGCCATCAAAGCCCTACACGCTGCCGGAGTGAAAAAAATTGTCATGTTGAGTGGCGACAATCAGAGGACGGTGGATGCGATTTCCAAACAGGTTGGCATTGATGAAGCCAAGGGAGATTTGTTGCCCGACCAAAAGATTGAGCGCGTCCGCGAACTGCTCGCGCAGCACAAACACGTCGGCATGATCGGCGACGGCGTGAACGACGCGCCTGCGATGGCCATCGCGAGCATCGGCATCGCGATGGGCGGCGCGGGCACGGACACGGCGATTGAGACAGCGGACATCGCGCTTATGCAGGATGATTTGAGCAAGGTTGCCGAAGCAATTGCCTTGGGCCGGCGCACCGTTCGCATCATTAAAACGAACATCGCTTTCGCGCTCGGAGTGAAGGCCGTGTTCCTCGTGCTCGCGTTATCCGGCCACACAAGTCTGTGGCTCGCCATCCTCGCCGATACCGGCGCAACCCTTGTCGTCATCGCCAACGCGTTGCGACTGCTCCATTCATCCAAGCCCTGATTAAACTTATGCTTAACCGTCTCCTTGAATTCTCCCTGCGCCAGCGCGTGTTCGTGCTACTCGCCACCGTTGTCCTCGTGGGCATCGGGGTTTATTCCGCATTGCGGCTGCCGTTGGACGCCGTGCCAGACATCACCAATCCGCAGGTGCAGATCAACACCGCCATCGCCGCGCTCGCGCCGGAGGAAATCGAAAAGCAAGTCACCTTCCCCATCGAAAGCGTGATGAGCGGCATCCCCGGCATGGTCGAGTTTCGTTCGCTCTCCAAGTCCGGCCTGTCGCAGGTCACCATGATATTTGAGAACGGCACGGATCTTTACCGCGCCCGGCAGCTCGTCACCGAACGGCTTCAGCAGGCCGCCGAAGATTTGCCGCCGGGACTCACGCCCAAGCTCGCGCCCATCGCCACCGGCCTGGGTGAAATCTTTTACTACGCCGTGGATTACCGGGCTGATGCGACGAACAAACCCGCCACGCGCCGCGAGCAGTTGATGGCGCTCAAACTCATCCACGATTATCAAATCAAGCCGCTGCTCCGGCAGACGCGCGGCGTGGCCGAGGTCAACGTCAGCGGCGGTTACGACAAGGTGTTCGTCATACAGCCCGACCCGGAGCGGTTGCGCAGCGTCGGACTTACGCTCACGGAACTCGCGGACAAACTTTCCGAGAACACGCGCAATGCCGGCGGCGGTCTCGTCGAGATCGGCGGCGAACAGGTCACGCTCCGCGCCAACAGCCGCGTGACGCGCGCCGAGGAGTTGTTGCAAATTCCACTCAAGTTCGGCGGCGGCGTGAAGCCCATCCTCGTCGGCGACGTGGCGGAAGTCGTCATCGGTTCGAGCTATCGCACCGGCGCGAGCACGGAGAACGGCGAGGAATCGCTCATCGGCGCAGCCATCATGACGGCGGGCGAAAACTCGCGGCTCGTCTCCCGCGCCGTGAGCGCGAAGCTGGCGGAGATTCAGGAGAAGCTTCCATTTGGGGTCGAGATTCACACGCTCTACAACCGCAGCGAACTGGTGGATCGCACCATCAAGACGGTGGAGAAAAACCTGACCGAAGGCGCGCTGTTGGTCGTGGTCGTGCTGTTCCTGCTGCTTGGCAATCTGCGCGGCGCGCTCATCGTCGGGTTGGCGATTCCGCTTTCGATGCTGTTCGCCATGACCGGCATGATCGCGCTGCACATCCCCGGCAACTTGATGAGTCTCGGCGCGATTGATTTCGGCCTCATCATTGATGGCGCAGTGGTGATGGTGGAAAATATCCTGCGCCACCTTGGCGAGAAACAACACAAGCTCGGTCGCCGCCTCACCACGACGGAACGGGCACATGAAGTTCTGGTCAGCGCGAGAGAAGTCGCCACGCCGATGTTCTTCGGCGTGCTCATCATCACGGTGGTCTATGTGCCGATCCTCGCGCTGCAAGGCATCGAGGGGAAAATGTTCAAGCCGATGGCCATCGTTGTGATGCTCGCCCTCGGTGGCGCGCTGGCACTGGCGGCTACGCTCATGCCGGTGCTGTGTTCGTATTTTCTCGGGGGCAACATTCAGGAGAAAGACAACTGGCTCATGCGTCAGGCCAAGCGGCTTTACGCGCCGTTGCTGGAATTCGGCCTGCGCCGCCGCTGGCTCGTCGCTTTGCCGATGGTCGTGGCGTTCGCTGGTTCGCTGTGGGTTTTCTCGCGGCTCGGCGCGGAGTTTATTCCCAAACTCGACGAGGGCGACGGCATCCTCCAACTCATCAAATCGCAAAGCACCGGTTTGCAAACGGGCCTGGAAATTCAGAAACGCTCCGAGAAGGTGCTGCTGGCCGAGTTCCCGGAAATCCGCACCATCTTCTCGCGCATGGGCGCGGCGGAAATCGCCACCGACCCGATGGATCCAGGCGATGCCGATACTTATGTGATGCTCAAGCCGCGCGCGACGTGGCGCAAAGTGGACGGCCAAACCATCACGAAAGACAAGCTGATGGAAGCGATGCAAGCGGTGCTTGCCCGCAAAGTCCCCGGCCAGGCCGCGCTCATCAACCAGCCCATCGCCATGCGCTTCGACGAAATCATGGCGGGCGCGCGGGCGGAGTTGTCGCTCAAAATTTTTGGCGACGACTACGACACGCTCGAACGTCTCGCCAATGAAGCGCGCGAAGTCATCGGGAAAGTTCCCGGCGCAGGCGACGTGGAATTCGACAAGATCGGTCGCACGCCGCAGTTGGAAATCCGCCCCGACCGCGCCGCGCTGCAACGCTATGCCATTCACTCGGACGACTTGAACCGCGTCGTCGAAACCGCGCTCGCTGGAACGGAGGTCGGTTTCCTTCAGGACGGCAATCGTCGTTTCCCCATCGTCGTGCGACTCGCCGAAGAACAGCGCGGCAATCTCGACGCCATCCGCCGCCTGCCCGTCGGCACGGACAGCGGTGGAATGTTGGCGTTGGAACGCATTGCCACCATCACCAACACCACGCAGGTCGGCACGGTCGTGCGCGAGAACGCCCAGCGTCGCGTCGCCATCTTGATCAACGTGCGCGGGCGCGACATCGCCAGCTTCGTCGCGGAGGCGCAGGTGAAACTTCGCGAACAGGTGAAATTGCCCGAAGGCTACTGGACGGAATTCGGCGGGCAGTTCAAGAACCTTCTCGAAGCGAAGAAGCGATTGGCCATCGTTGTGCCGCTGGCGTTGGCACTGATCTTCGTGCTGATCTTCTTCGCGCTCGGCAGCGTGCGCCAGGTGTTGCTGGTTTATACCGGCATCCCGCTCGCCATCACCGGCGGCATCTTCGCGATTTGGATTCGCGGAATGCCGTTCACCATCAGCGCGGGCGTGGGCTTCATCGCGCTCTCCGGCGTGGCGGTGCTGAACGGCTTGATGATGATCTCCTACTTCAACCTGCTCCGCGAACAAGGCCGCAACGTGGCGACGTGCGTCCGCGAAGGCGCGATGACGCGCCTGCGCCCCGTGCTGATGACCGCGCTCGTGGCGTCGCTCGGCTTCGTGCCGATGGCCCTCGCCAGCGGCGCGGGCGCGGAAGTCCAGCGTCCGCTGGCGACCGTCGTCATCGGCGGCATCCTGAGTTCCACTTTCCTCACGCTCGTGTTGCTCCCGACGCTCTACGAGTGGATTGAGGGCAGCCGAAAACCAAAAACAGAAACCAAAGAAGCAGTCACAACATGAAAACAAACATCCGCATCCTCACCGTGGCCGCCGCACTCTGCGCCGGCCTGTTCACCGCCACCGCCGCCGACAAGGACGAGCACAAGCATCTCGCCACGCCCAAGGGCGGACGCCTGTTGGAAAAAGCCGAGCCG